>NZ_JAMOKS010000068.1:0-12994 GCF_023656785.1 Parabacteroides caecihominis | reverse complement strand
AGGTCGATTTCAGCCAAAATTTGAGAACAAGAACTTTTTCCAGAACTAATTTTCTTTCTATTTACTATACAAAATGTCAAAGATCTTTTTGAGATATGTTTTTACACAGTCTCTTGAGAGGGGAACTAGGTACAACTGGTCAATAATCTGATAGTTCAAATCTGATAAATTCCAAACCTATTACTTCTTCGCAATATATTCAGCAATCCAGTCCCCTACTTCGCTGGTCTTGTAGGCTTTGCCATTTTCAGCGATATCTTCGGTTACAACGTTGGCATCCATGGAAGCAGCAACGGCTTCGCGGATCAATGCACCTTCTTCCATCCCGTTGAAAGCATATTCGAACATTAAGGCGGCACTTAGGATAGTTGCCAGCGGATTGGCTATATTCTTTCCGGCAGCCTGCGGATAAGAACCGTGGATCGGTTCGAACACGGAAGTATGCACACCGATAGAAGCAGAAGGCAGCATGCCCAATGAACCGGTAATTACCGAAGCCTCGTCTGTCAGGATATCACCGAACATGTTTTCGGTAACCATCACGTCGAAACTCTTCGGCCATTGAACCAGACGCATAGCGGCGTTGTCGACAAACATATATTCTGTCTCCACATCCGGATATTCCTTTTCGATCTCCTGAGCCACCTGACGCCACAGACGAGAAGTTGCCAACACATTCGCCTTATCGACTACCGTTACTTTCTTGCGGCGTTTCTGTGCATACTGGTAAGCCAGGCGAACGATACGTTCGATCTCTTCACGGGTATAAACACAGGTATCATAAGCCGTGTTTCCATCTTCGCTTCTACCCTGCGGACGACCGAAATACATACCGCCTGTCAATTCGCGGATACACATAAAGTCTGCTCCCTCGATCAGTTCGGCACGAAGCGGAGATTTATGCAACAGCGACGGGAACGTTGTCACCGGGCGGATATTGGCAAAAAGTCCCAGCTTCTTACGCATTCCCAGCAGTCCTTGTTCGGGGCGTACCTTTGCGGAAGGGTTATTATCATATTTCGGAGAACCGATCGCACCAAAATAAACGGCGTCGCTCTGCATACAAAGTTCATGCGTTTCATCCGGATACGGGTTGCCGGTCTCATCGATGGCAACCGCTCCCACCAGAGCGTGTTTGTAACTTAGTTCGTGGCCATATTTTTCGCATACGGCTTTAACGGCTTTCATGCCTTGTTCTACAATCTCGGGACCGATACCGTCGCCGGGAAGGACTGCGATGTTTAATTTCATTTCAGTTTGTTATTTTAGTCTCTTTTAAATAGCACATATTTGGGTTCCATAGGGACATAACTATCATCGTCCCACAGGGTACTCGTAATCATCAGGTCGGCACTGTAACGGTTACAAGCAATGGGTACATTATGAACACGACACTGGCGAAGCAACATCTGAATATCAGCTTCGTGCGGTTGCGCGTTCAGGTCATCGATCAGGAAGACCGCCAGATCCACCTCCTTGCGTACCACCATGGCGGCAATTTCTGCATCACCACCTAACGGCCCGGAATGCATACAGATTACTTCGGCAGCAATACCTTTCTCGTCGAAAGCATTACGTATCATTCCGCCGGTTGTACCGGTACATACTAAAAGATGGTGGGAAAGGAATTCTGCATTGTGTACAGCCCATTCTACCATGTCAGCTTTACGATTGTCGTGCGCTACCAGCGCAATGGTCAGTTTTCTGTTCATAACTAATACCTCCTATATTTATTGTTCAATCTTATTCAGCATCTTCAGCGTCGCCTTGATGGCGGCTTCCGTCTGGTCGGCATCGAGGCCGCGGGTTTTGAAATCTATCCCGGCATAATTCCAGCTGATGATCGTCTGCACAAAGGCATCGGTACGACCTCCGGGGGGAATGGATACGGAATAATTCGTCAGCATCGGGAACGGGCGGCCCAGATCGGAATAAATCTTGCGAAGGGCACGGACGAACGCGTCGTACTGGCCGTCGCCGGATGCGGATTCCTCGTATGCCTCGCCGTCGATCTCTATTTTCAGCGTAGCTACCGGCCTCAGTCCCTGCGCCAAAGATAAGGAATAATTTAATATACGGATACGTTGGTCTGCCATTGTATCATGGTGAAGGACATCACTGATGATATAAGGCAGGTCTTCCGTCGTCACCATTTCCTTCTTGTCACCCAGTTCGATGATCTTTTCGGTGATCTTACGCATGGAATCGTCGTCCACGTCGATTCCCAACGATTCCAGGTTCATGCGGATATTCGCCTTGCCGGAAGTCTTTCCGAGGGCATATTCGCGGACACGGCCGAAACGTTCGGGGATCAGGTCGTTGCAATACAGGTTGTTTTTGCTATCGCCATCGGCATGGACGCCGGCACATTGCGTGAAGACATGTTCACCGATGATCGGACGGTTCGGAGCGATATGGATGCCGGAATAGGTCTCAACCAGGCGGCTTGCGGCATTGATCTTCTCTTCCCGCACGCTGGTCTGACCGTTCAGATGGTCTTTTATCACGGCGATCACACTGCTGAGCGGTGCATTTCCCGCCCGTTCGCCCAGGCCGTTGATCGTGGTGTGGACACCGTGTATTCCTGCCCGGACTGCCGAATAGACATTGGCTACCGCCAGGTCGTAATCGTTGTGGGCATGGAAATCAAAATGAAGCCCGGGATAATGTTCGAGCATCTGTTTGCAGAACTCGTACGTATTGCCCGGATTCAGGATACCCAACGTATCAGGCAGCATAAAACGTCGGATCGGCAGGTCTTTCAACGCATCGATCAGCTGGAAGACATAATCGGGAGAGTTTTTGATCCCGTTCGACCAGTCTTCCAGATACATATTAACCTCAATACCTTTTTCGGTAGCCAGCGATACAACAGAACGGATATCTGCAATATGCTGTTCGGGCAATTTGCGGAGTTGTTCGGTTACGTGTTTATACGAACCTTTACAGAGAAGGTTTACCACACGGCAACCGGCCGATTCGATCCAGTTGAGCGAGGCGTCGCCATCCACAAAGCCCAATACTTCAAGCTTATGCAGATTTCCGGTACGTTCGGCCCAGACAGCCACTCGCTTCACGGCTTCGAACTCTCCGTCCGATACGCGAGCAGAGGCAATCTCCACGCGGTTTACTCCCAGATCCCCCAGCAGCATCTGCGCAATACTGAGCTTTTCGTGAGCCGCAAAAGAGACACCCGATGTTTGTTCCCCGTCCCGAAGGGTTGTATCCATTATTTCTACCATCTTACTTTCTATTTGCTTCGTACGCTTCTATCTTCGACTTATTAGCCAGCAGATAATCGATATCGTCCAGACCATTTACCAGGCAATCTTTTTTATAGGCATTGATGTCAAAGGATTCGCTTTTGCCGGTTGCGTTGTTGGTGATTGTCTGCGCGGGCAGGTCGATTGTCAACGTTACTTTCGGATCGGCTTCAACAGAAGCAAATATCTCCGCCAGGAACTCCGGAGAAACAACAACCGGAACAAGGCCGTTGTTCATCGAATTGTTCTTGAAGATATCGGCGAAGAAACTGCTGACTACCGCCCGGAAACCATATCCGGCAATCGCCCAGGCAGCATGTTCGCGACTGGAACCGCTACCGAAGTTCTTCCCGGCAACAAGAATCTGACCTTTATAAGTATCCTGATTCAATACAAAGTTGGGATTAGGGTTACCGGCTTTGTCATAACGCCAGTCGCGGAAAAGATTATCTCCGAAGCCCTCGCGTGTGGTCGCTTTCAGGAAGCGGGCCGGGATGATCTGGTCTGTGTCAACATTTTCCAGAGGAAGAGGGACACAGGTCGATGTTACTATCGTGAATTTTTCTTTCATTTCGTTCTCTTGATTTTTCAGTTCGTAATCTTATTACATTAAATCTCTCGGATCGGTGATCTTACCCGTCACTGCCGCTGCCGCTGCAACCAACGGTCCGGCCAGGATGGTACGTGCACCCGGTCCCTGACGGCCCTCGAAGTTACGGTTTGAAGTAGATACGGCATATTTGCCTGCCGGAACCTTATCTTCATTCATGGCCAGGCAAGCCGAGCAACCCGGCTGACGCAGTTCGAAACCAGCTTCCGTCAACACCTTATCGATACCTTCCGCACGGATCTGGCGTTCCACCTGCCAGCTGCCCGGAACCAGCCATACGATCACATCGTCGGCCTTTTTCTTTCCTTTCACCAGGGAGGCAAAAGCACGGAAATCCTCGATACGGCCGTTCGTACAACTTCCCAGGAAGACATAGTCGATCTTTTTGCCCAATACAGGTTCACCGGCGGTGAAGCCCATATAGTCCAGAGATTTCTTATAAGAGATACGGCCGGCTTCGTCTACGCTCTCCATCGTCGGGATGTTTTCGCGGATGCCCATTCCCATTCCCGGATTGGTTCCGTATGTAACCATTGGGTCGATATCTTCTGCATGGAATACGATTTCCTTGTCGAATTTAGCATCGGGGTCGCTGTACAGTTCACGCCATTCAGCCAGTTTCTTTTCCCAGGCTTCGGCACGGGGAGAAAATTCACGGTCTTTCAGATAGTCGAAAGTGACCTGGTCGGGAGCGATCATACCACCGCGAGCACCCATTTCAATAGACAGGTTGCAGATGGTCAGACGTTCTTCCATCGTTGTGTTGCGAATAGCTTCGCCGGCATATTCAACGAAATAACCGGTAGCGCCGCCTGTCGTCATCTTACTTATAATGTATAGGGCGAAATCTTTTGCCGTTACACCCGGTTTGCGTTTGCCGTCGATGGTGATACGCATCGTCTTCGGCTTGCGCTGCATAATACACTGAGTAGCCAATGTCATTTCTACCTCGCTGGTACCGATACCGAAAGCAATTGCGCCCATGGCACCGTGGGTAGAAGTATGAGAGTCACCGCAAACGATCGTCATACCCGGCTGAGTCAGACCAGTTTCCGGTCCTACTACATGGATAATACCGTTTTTGGGGTGTTGCAGACCGTAATAAGTCAGGTTGAAATCCTTCGCATTCTTTTCCAATGTATCCACCTGGTTCTTGGAAACAGGGTCTTCGATCGGTTTCTCCTGGTTCAATGTCGGAATATTATGGTCCGGCATACAAGTAATCTGCTCCGGTCGGAAGGGCTTCAGGCCACGGGCACGTAACCCCGCAAATGCCTGCGGACTGGTTACTTCATGGCAGAACAGACGGTCGATGTAAAACTGGATCGTTCCGTCGGGCAGGGTATCCACCACATGTTTCTCCCAAATCTTTTCGAATAATGTCTTGCTCATTGCTAATTATGTATTATGTTATTTTACGAACTTGTTGATTGCGTCGATAAAGGCTTCTACGGAAGCAGCGATGATATCGGTATTGGCGGCAAAACCGTAGTAATTATTTCCGTCGTATTCCACCTGCATATGGACTTTACCCATGTCGTCGCTACCTTTATTAATAGCCTGGATGAGAAATTCCTGGATGGTCATCGTGCGGTGGATAATCGACTTCACGGCTTTGATGGCTGCATCGACAGGGCCGTTACCGGCAGCGGCAGCCTGGAACTTCTCACCGGCGATATTCAAGCAGACGCTGGCGACAGACTGTAAACCGACACCCGATGTAACCTGCAAATATTCCAGTTTGATGCGATGCATGGCTGTGCGGTCTTTTCCGGCCAGCATCAACACGTCGTCGTCATTAATATCTTTCTTGCGGTCAGCCAGTTTCAGGAATTCCTGATATACCTTATCCAGTTTTTCCTGGTCCAGTTCCACACCTAAAACACTCAGGCGGTGTTTCAATGCGGCACGTCCGCTACGGGCGGTCAATACGATTGCGTTATCGTCGATACCGACATCTTTCGGGTCGATAATCTCATAGCTTTCACGGTTTTTCAATACACCGTCCTGGTGGATACCGGAAGAATGGGCGAAAGCATTACGTCCGACAATCGCCTTGTTCGGCTGAACCGGCATGTTCATCAGGCTAGAAACCGTACGGCTGATGCCATAGATTTTGGTTGTGTTTATATTGGTTTCGATACCACGCTCTTTGTGGCTGCGGAAGATCATGGCTACTTCTTCCAGCGAAGTATTACCGGCACGTTCGCCGATACCGTTGATGGTCACTTCCACCTGGCGGGCACCGTTCAGGACACCCTGCACGGTATTGGCAGTTGCCATACCCAGGTCATTATGGCAATGAGTGGAGATGATTGCATGCTGGATGCCGTCCACATGCTCCATCAGATATTTGATCTTTGCGCCATATTCGTCAGGCAGACAGTAACCGGTCGTATCCGGGATATTCACAACGGTTGCACCCGCTTTGATCACCGCCTCCACGACACGTGCCAGATAGGCATTGTCCGTACGTCCGGCATCTTCGCAGTAGAATTCTACGTCTTCCACATATCTTTTGGCATATTTGGTGGCAGCGATGGCACGCTCCAGTATCTCGTCCTGGTTGGAGTTGAACTTATAACGGATATGGTAATCGGAAGTACCGATACCGGTATGGATACGTCCGCGTTTGGCGAACTTCAATGCTTCGGCAGCCACATCTATATCTTTTTCAACCGCACGGGTCAAAGCACAGATAGTCGGCCAGGTAACGGCTTTGGATATTTCAACCACACTGTTGAAATCGCCCGGACTCGATACAGGGAATCCAGCCTCAATCACATCGACGCCCAGCTCTTCGAGTGCTCTGGCAACCTGAATCTTTTCAATACTGTTTAACTGGCAACCCGGCACTTGCTCACCATCCCGTAATGTGGTGTCGAAAATAAATAATCTGTCTGACATAGTTCTTATCGTCTTAAATTTGTTAATATTCTTTTGTTCATTCATAAAAAAAGCCTCTCTCACAAGGAAGTGAGAAAGGCTCTTTAATATCTTCATGCATCAGAAAAGCACGTACAGTCTCACTTCCTATCCCGTTCCCAGAGTAGAATAATGTTTAGAGAAATAATGAGACTATTTGCTATGTTCTGTTTCATTGTCATTTTTATTTAACGCTGCAAAGATACAGCCTTTTTCTAAACCACCAAATATAAAACGATATTTTTTACACATATTATCTTATAAACTGAAAGAGGAAAGGCTTTCGAATTAATAAATCATTACTCAAACTCCCTTCCTATAGCAGTCTCCCACCTATCCTACCCTGATAATCGGTATATCCAGCAGGAATGCGATTTTCTCCAGTTTATCTACCTGATGTCCAAGCCCTATCGCACAATGATGGGAAGGGCCTGCCTTGCTCCATGCGTCGATAAAAGCACGGGCACCACAGGCAAAACGATAGCGGCTGTTCGTATTTCCAATCTTCAAAGTCGGTCCTTCCACCGATTCTCCTTCGGCTGCCAGCAGGAAAACGCCGTCTTTCCCTTCGCAGACGGACAACAAAGTAACAGGGCCATGTTTGACCGTCATCTGGATAGACAATCCTTTACCCGGTTTGCCATGATAAACCGGAAGCGGCACCAACCGGACTTTTCCTTCCGCTATGGCAAAATGAGCCGGACCGTCATGCCCCAGCATAACGATATCATCCTTGAAATCAAGGGCATAAAATTCAGAGAAAGAGCCGCCTGCTCCCAACAAAGACATGATCTTCATTGCCTGTACATTCTTCACTTCACATTCGCCGGCAACAGGGATCTCGCGTCCGGTCAACAACGTGTTCCCGGCAATGACGGAAGTCACGATATTCTCATAATCATTTCCGGCATAGCCTTCATAATAATAGGCCATCGAACCCAGGTCGTGCGCTTCGATCAGCCTGTCGAGGGCTATGGATGTCCGGGCGGCACGTTCCAGCTCACCGGCTTCGCATTGCTCGTCGATCTCAAAACAAGCATTGAATTCATCCAGTTTGTCTTTTACATCTTCATCGGTAACGTTGTCGCGGTAGGCTTTCAGTTCGCACATCTCCACGATTTCCACATGCGTACCGAAAACAGACGACTGCCGGGTCAGGTCGGTATACACATCGAGCATCCCGCAATAATAATGTCCCAGGATTCCCATGCGGTTATTCTTCATCCCATTTACCACACGGGCGGCATCGATCCAGCCGTTTATCTGCTTCCACACATATTCTTCCTGCAAATAGCCGCTTACGATTTCATAAGGAATACCGGCGCGGTTGAACACGCTGGCAAATTCAGGTACGGAACAGGCCTGGCAATGTGCCAGCCATTCACCTGTCATTTTTCCCCTGTCACCCAAGCCGTTTATATATTCATAGTCGATTGCCGCAACGGGCTGGATATTCAAGAGAATAACCGGGACCTTCACACGCTGGGCCAACGGAAGGACCGTCGAAGATAAAGCGTAAGTAGAAATAAAGACAAACAGAAGGCTGATCTCTTCCTTCTTCAGATTTTCCGCTGCCTCAACAGCTTTTACCGGGTTATCAGCAATCCCGGCGTTAACGACTTCGGTGTCCGAACGGGACATCTCCGATGCGATCCAGTCCTGGTATCCGCAAAGACATGTGTATAATCCTTCAAATTGGGGCCAATACGTATCCAGGCCCAGTCCAATCAGGCCGATTTTAGTTTTTCCTGTTTTCATGGTATCTATTTTTCTATTATAAAATGTTATCAATAAGGAATACGGACGAATGCCTTTCTATCGGTAATGTAACCGTTGTCGTTTCCATACCGGAAACACGTTTATGTTCATATGCCACCTTCATCCGCTGTCCGGTATGAGGGTTCAATAAGACAGGTTTCAGCTTCCCCCGCAACACGACATTTGCCTGATAGGGTTGATCTTTCAAATTGGCAAAATAATAAACAGACTGATTTTTCAGTTCCTTATGTATGTAATTCAATTCATGCCCTGCTTCAAAGGCCACATCAGGAACAGGATAGGAATCTTCGATTGCTGTCTTTAATGCATCCGGTCCTGGTTTCTCTACAAAAAAGGCTTTACCCGCAGTTGCGTAGGAAGCATTGATACCTAATATACGGGAAATGATGTCTTTCACCTCCTTGTCCTGTCCCGGTTCTACCGATTTCTCCGGTAACTGGGTTGTAAATATGACATTCCCCCCGGATTTAAAGAAAGACTCGACCTGTCGTAAAGCCGTTAACGATATTGTTTTTACTCCGGGAATAATAATCAACCGGAAAGTTTCTTTGTTCACCTGATTATCGAGGTGCAACAGTCCTTTTTTCACACGGCATTTTGTAGATAAGACCTCCGGATGCAGATAAGTGAAATCACGCCCGAGAGTATCAGTCAATAAAGCCGAGACATGTGTATAATCCGTATTCGGGATCATTACCCCGCCTTCATAAAATCCCAGTTCCCCGTCCATCACATGTTCTCCCTGAAGAGATTCGATCGGGTAAAGGACTGCTATATCGGCGACATGTCTTCCTTCCTGCTGCAAAATATAGTTGAGACGTGACAGGAACTTATTAAATGCCGGAAGTGAGTCCCGGTACAGTTCGTTCCGCCAAGATAACTCAGGCAGAAAAGTAACATGCTGATCGTTATACCAGACAGCATGAGGGATAAGCGTATTGACCCCTTTCGTATATTGTTCCATGGCTATGTGGTAAAGCTCTTTTACACTGATATTCCCCATAGCACCGTATGTTTCGGACATTACCTGGCGTTTGTCCCAATTATAGGCAGAAGAAGAAACCACTTTATAAAACAATTCGGTCGGACGGCCTCCGCCAATCTTGTCAATACCGGGAATCCCCATATATTTCCCACACAACATCAAATCACCTGAAGTACCCACCGGATTCGCAATCTCTTCCTGATCCTGATGGCCGGTAGAGTAAATACCATGGGCAGAAGCCCATTCACCGATTGTTTTCATAAAACCTTCGGAATACAAATGGGCACGCAAGCCAAACAGACGGTTTCGCGCAGATTGTGTTTCCTCCCCGATGTCATACCATAATGCCGGATACAACAATTCGGGGGATTCCCCGTAACGGGAGATAAATTTGTCGTTAAACGCGTCTGTCCAGATACGTCCCTTAGCCCGGTACAGGGTCGGTTCATCGAAAAAAGTTTCTATGATCGTATTCCCGAAATAGGGAGAGAAACGGTCATAATATGCCTGATGAGTTTCTTTTACAAACAGCCTGACGGCTTCTGGGTCCAGATAATCCACATTCGGATCACCATCTTTCACACAGACGAAAAACAGGATCTTCCAGGCCCCTTCCGGAACTTTCCAGTTGAGTTTACCGGAACGGATATATTGTTTCAGTGAAATCCGATGCTTCGTCAGCGTGTCCATTGCAACGACCGACATCAGTTTTCCGGCAGGAACGACCTGCTCGAATGATTCGCCGGCAGCCACTTTATACTCCACTTTATCCAACCGCTTGATCGTGGCATCCGGATATTTGTTCATAAAACGAGGTACCCCATCCGCATTGATGGCTCCCATACTTCCACTCGGAAAGCCATACTCATCATACAGAGATATATGCACATCCAGTTTCTTGGCTTCCTCTATAATCCTGCCATAAAGATTGAAATAATCGTCAGACAGATATTCCGGCTTAAAGTCCTGCCCGAAAGGAAGGATTGCACAACCGCCATACCCATCTTTTCGGATCATCTGACGGAATTGGTCCAGCAATTCGTTTTCATTGACCGTCGCATTATTCCAAAACCACAAAGGAACAGGCTTGTATTTATTCTCCGGATTTACAAAGGCTGACTCACTGACCTGGGCAGATACACCAAACGAGACAAAACACATACATATGACAAAGAAAATACCTTTCATTAAAGATTCTATTTAGGTTATACAATGATTACCGTTTTTATGATTGCACAAATATAGAACCTCTGCTTCAACAGGTTATTTTCAAAACTGATTCTATTCTTCCTATTTTTGATAGTTCAGCCGGAAGGGGGGTTCTCCCACCTATATGTCTTATTTGGTTATTGTCAGCTTATCCACCTCTTTCCCCTCCATGTCCAATATCCTGATGTTTAATTCTTTTGCGCCTGCTTCCGCTTTCAGTACCGTATTATTGGAGTTTACGATAACCGGAAAACGGACGCCGTCTTTCGGTTCATTCCGCATATACCGGTGAAGATGACCGCAAAGCATGATATCGACACCGGCATTATTGAGTAAGGGGATAAACTTTTCGGCGACTTCCTGCTCACCATGCCAACCGCCAAACGGAGGCATATGGCAGACAACGACTTTAAACGGTGCTTCTTTATACTCCTTGCTTTCAAGTACCTTCTTCAACCATTCCGCCTGTTCCGTACGATACTGGTCATAGACTGTTATGCCGGCATATTCAAGATCCGAATCCGGCTTATCTTCGCCACTGTCCAGGATAACAAAGCAGACAGGTCCTTGGCGGAACATATAATAGATATGCTCCTGTTTCGGAGAGAAATAGTCCTGGAATGCGATAGCAAAGGAACCGCGGGTTTCATGATTTCCACGGGTATAGTACATCGGTATCTCGGAGGCGAAAAGCTCGGTTGCCTTATCCATAAAGCCTTCGAATATTTCCTTTTCATTGTTGAAAATAGAGACCATATCGCCATTGAACAGAAACATATCGGTCTTTTTCAGATCACAATGGGAAATCAGTTTTTCCAGCAAATCGCTTTTTCCGTGGATATCGTTGACCATGGCAAAATTCACGGATTGCCTGCTATGATCGCTGGTCAGGAACGTCAGCGGTTGCTTGCCGTAAACAGACGTTGCCGCCACATTCCCGTAAATCACCCGCCAACCGACATGGCTTAACACTTCCTGCGAATACACCCGGTAGCGATAACGTGTGCCGGGCTTTAACCCTGTCAGATGCACAGAATGGACAGTGGAGGTCAGCTTGATGCCATTCTTCGCATTAAAGAACTTCGGACGTTCTGTCTGATAATAATGAGTTCCGTCATCAGGCGCCAGTTCCACCCAGCCGATCGAAGGCTTGTTCGCAGTCCATACAATAGTGACTTCATTTTCTCCCAGATTTTGCAGATAAGGGGCATGCGTTATCTTTATATCATCCTGGGCATATGCAGAAAAAGTGATTAATACAGACAAAATAAACAGTAAACTGATTTTATTCATGGTATATCTTTTTAAGTTGTTAACGATCTCCTACAAAGATACATTCTTCATTTATTCCGGCAAACCCTACCGGGATTAAATCCCGTTATCTACAGGAAAGAAGTACACCTTCGCAGACACGCCTCTTCTTTTATGACAGATTAAACTATACCAAAAGAATTTGGTTCAGTTCTGAAGTTGACAGTTGACAGTCATTTTGGCTTTCAGTCGATTCATTTACCGGGTGCGAAGCTTAAAAGAGCGTAGAAACAGATAAACAAGTTCATATTTATGTAAAATAAAAGAAATAATTCGAGAAGTCTTGAATAATAATAGGTCTTTTCATTAGCTTTGCAGAATCATTAATCATAAAAAAAATACCTATGAACAAAGCAGAACTCATTGTGGCTTTAGCTGAAAAGTCCGGATTGAATAAACAAAAAGCAAAAAAAGTCCTGGAATCTTATATAGAGATCGTGACTGAAAAAATGTCCCAAAATGAAGAAATAGTCCTTATTGGCTTCGGGACGTTGATTCCCAGACCGCAAAGTAGCCGGATGGCGCGTAATCCAAAGACCGGCACTCCGGTACGGATCAAGGCAAGAACAACCGTAAAATTCAAACCGGGCAAATTCTTGTTGGAAGCTATAAACGGTAAAAAATAAAAAGAATACCGATACATTCATCATCTAAAGGTAGATGTCGCAAAAATCTCGTTTTAAACGAGATGAAATTCGTCTTAAACGGACTGTAACCCCGTTTAAAACGAGAAAAAACCCGTTTTAAACGAAGTTTGTGCTCGTTTAAAACGGGTTTTCAGGTAAATATTGTAGTAACCTAATTTTGGTTGTCTGTTTTTTGTCTTACTCCTGAAGTGGGTTGACTGGATTTAACATTTAAAACTATATCGGGTTGACCGTTTTTTCTTTTATCTCTAAAAGCGGTTTACCC
>NZ_JAMOKS010000067.1:0-14446 GCF_023656785.1 Parabacteroides caecihominis | reverse complement strand
TCCTGAGTTAAATCCTTCTTGAGAGAGGCGATCTCACCCAGTAACTTTTTGTAATCTTCCTCTGTTACCTCTTTACCTTGTTTCTTCATCATTGCTGCTTTTTGGGGGTTATCAACCTCAAAGTGTAATGAAGTAATAATCAATAGCAAAGCATTAAATTTTCACTCCCAAAGAAAGCATCAAATCGTAGGTAGCGCGGTTCACGTCATCATGGTAGCTGTAATGCGTGCGGCGGGAAAAGTAACGGTTCGAGAGCGATATATTCCATTTTTTGCTGGAAAGATAAACCAGTTTGATGCCCATCACCGTCAAGCGGGAATGACCTTTGTCGCCTTGTACGCTGAAAGTATTCGGGTCGACCGTACTCAGGTCTATGTCCGGATTGTAGCCTTTCCAGGTAAAAATATGGTAGTTCTCCATATTCAGCAAAAATGTCCAGTGCTTGTTGTAAGTCAAACCTGTAAAGGCTTTTACACTATAACCGCTTCCCATGTTGTAATCGCGTTCATCGAGACGAAAATAGTCTGACGAGCCACCTCCCAGGGCAACACCGTTCACATAAAATTCGCCGTAGGCATCGACCTTGTCGCTCGGCTCCGAACGTTTGTAATAGATCAAACCGCCTCCCACAGCCGCCGCCTCCGAAATGCGGTAGGGCGACACCTTGTCACCGTCGCTGGAGCGCAACTGCGAGTCGTAATAGTCGAAGTGCTGGAAAACACCGGCCGTCAGCGTGCGCGGCCCTTTCCCCCAAACCCGTTTGCCCCACAAGGCGCCGATAGCATTCACCTGCGTAATGACCGGCTGGCTGGAGAAGAAATCGAATCCGGCACGCAGCTGAAACCATTCGTAGGGCAAATAAAACTCGTCCTCAAAAGGGTCGCCATAATCCAGACGCAGCGAAAGATGCATACTGGTCGTCCCATGTTTCGAATGCTCCTGTTCCGCCAGGAAACGAGGGCCGGCACTCACGATAAAGTTCACGGGCACAAACGAATATGCCCTACCCTTATGCGGCCTGTGACGCCATGCCTCACCGGTTATCAGACGGTTTATGCCGCGCACGGGCGATATCAGTCCCGAAAGTATCTCACGCCCTACACGCTCCGCCCCACTCGACCGGTCGTCAATAAAAAGGTCAGACAGACGATAAGTGATTTCACCCAGCTCCACCCCTCCGAATGTGGTGGCCATCAGGTCGTTGATAGAGGGCGGTTCGTTCTCCATGAAGAATTCCCACATCAAGCTTCCACCGGCGGCGAAAGGGATAGACTGCCAGAAATTCATCCCGTTGCTGCGTGCAGCGTTGAAGTAAAGCGAACCGTGGTAGGGATGCGCCACCAGGTTGGTCGAAAACTTATCGGTATCCCAGACAGGGCCGGTTTTGAAATTGTTCTTAATCGTATGACCGTTGATATGAGCAAAGTCCTCGTTCATCAGAAAACGGTCGAAAGCCCATATCCCGACGTTCAAGCCGAACACCTCGCCGGCTGCCAGCCAGGGCTTTTTAGGCATGAAAACAGTCGAGTCGCTCACGTAATTTCTTGTATCCATTTTAGGGAAGTGTTGCCCCTGCATCCCCTGTGCTGAAAGCAAAGCCAGCAATCCTATCCATATAAATCTCTTCATCATCTAACAATCTTTTGGCCTGAGCCTTATACCTATAACTCATGCAAACTTATATATAATTAACAGTAAAGGATTCGTTTGGTTTAAATTATTCTTAGGTTGTGTCGCTAGAAACAAACACAATTCAAAGGAAATACTTACTTTTGCAGAAAAAAACAAAATGATAGATTTTATCACCTTTTGCGACTATACAGGGACGTTTGCATTCGCAATTAGTGGGATCAGATTGGCCTCTGCAAAACAATTTGACTGGTTTGGTGCCTATGTGGTCGGGCTGGTTACCGCCGTGGGCGGAGGGACGATACGCGATATCCTGCTAAATGCGACCCCTTTCTGGATGGAGCAAACATCTTATTTAACTGTTTCCGCATTAGCTTTATTGTTTGTTATCATCTTCCGTAAATATGTGATCCGGCTGAATAACACGTTCTTTATATTCGACGCCATCGGGCTGGGCCTGTTCGGCGTGGTCGGAATCGCTAAAACACTCGAATTCGGCTTCCCTATGTGGGTAGCTATCGTAATGGGAACGATTACCGGATCGTTCGGGGGGATGATGCGCGATATATTAATCAACGAGGAGCCGCTAATCTTCCGAAAAGACATCTATGCCCTGGCATGCGTGTTCGGTGGCGGTGTATATTATTTATGTATGCTCGCCGGGTTAACACCCTCCCTCACCCAGTTCGCTGCTGCGTTGGGTATATTCCTGGCACGTATCATAGCCGTAAAATATCACATAAGCGTTCCCGTTTTGAAGGGAGAAGAATAAATTTATTACCTTTGCATTATGACAGTAAACATGAACGATCAGCGCGATAAGGCTTCTATCCTGCTTATCTATACAGGCGGAACAATCGGAATGATTGAAAATCCTGAAACCGGAGTATTGGAATCTTTTAATTTCCAACATCTTAGAGACAATATGCCGGAACTGAAAAAGCTCGGTTACTCAGTATCGACTTATCAGTTCGATCCGGTAATGGACTCGTCCGAAATGGGGCCTGACTCATGGATGAAGATTGTGAAAATCATCGCAGATAATTATGCGAAATACGACGGTTTCGTGGTGCTGCATGGCACCGATACCATGTCGTTCACCGCCTCTGCCCTGAGTTTCATGCTCGAAAACCTCAGCAAGCCGGTCATTTTCACCGGTTCGCAATTGCCCATCGGCATGTTGCGCACGGACGGGAAGGAAAACCTGATCACGGCGATCGAGATTGCTGCTGCCAAAGAAAACGGAATACCTATTGTACCCGAAGTCTGCATCTTCTTTGAAAACGATTTGCTGCGTGGCAACCGTACGAGCAAGATCAATGCCGACAACTTCAATGCGTTTCGTTCATACAATTATCCGGCCCTGGCACATGCCGGGATATACATTAAATACGATACGGGGCAAATTTATCACCCGGTTTCGCGTAAGCCGCTGAAACCGCATTATCTGCTGGACCGGAACATCGCTATCCTGAAGTTGTTTCCGGGCATCTCGCCGCAGGTGGTGGAAAGCATCCTCAACATTCCCGACCTAAAAGGGGTCGTGATGGAAACTTTCGGTAGCGGAAATGCCCCGAGTTACGACTGGTTCCTGACCATGCTCAAAGATGCAGTAGACCGGGGTATCGTAATCGTCAATGTAACCCAGTGTAGTGCCGGAAGCGTTGAGATGCACCGGTACGAGACGGGGCATAAATTATTGGAAGCCGGCGTTATAAGCGGGTTCGACAGCACGACGGAAAGCGCTGTCGCCAAGTTGATGTTCCTTTTCGGCCACGGGTTATCGCCCGAGGAGGTGAAGGACCACATGAACTGTTCGCTTATCGGGGAAGTGACGATCCCTGATACGTTCCGTTCCTGATTATACTATGTAAAACAGAATAGGCCGCGAGGCGGAATAGAAAAATATGAAACTATCATTTCTTAGCTTAGCAAGTGGAAGCAGTGGTAACTGCTATTATCTGGGTACTCCCGAATTCGGGATACTGATTGATGCTGGTATCGGAATACGTACCATAAAGAAGGTGTTGAAAGATAAAGCGATCGACTTTTCCAAAATCGTGGCAGTCCTGATAACACACGACCATGCCGACCATATCAAGACAGTGGGTTGCCTGGGAGAGAAAATGAATATCCCGGTATACACTACCGCTGCCGTCCACCGGGGAATAGAAAAAAGCCGTTATGTGGAAGAGACGTTGATCGGTTCACGCCGGGTCATCGAAAAAGAAGTACCTTTTACCATCCGCAACTTCAATATCATCGCATTCGAAGTACCTCACGACAGCACGGACAACGTAGGCTACTATATTGAATACGGGGAGCATAAGTTTACTTTTGCGACCGACGTGGGCCATATTACGGATACAGTGAGTCGTTATATGCGAATGGCTAACCATCTGATCATCGAGGCCAACTACGACGAGGAAATGCTGAAGTTCGGCACCTACCCTGCTTTCCTGAAAGAACGTGTAGCGAGCCCGACAGGCCACCTGAGTAACCGCGAAGCTGCCGAATTCCTGGCTGCCAACTATGACCCGAAGCTGAAAGATATCTGGTTGTGCCACCTCAGCCGTGACAACAACCACCCGGAACTTGCCTATAAGACAGTCGACATCCGGTTGTTTCAAGAAGGGGTCCGTGTCGGCAAAGATGTCTCTCTGATAGCACTTAAGCGCACGACTCCGTCTGATATCTTTGAATTCGAGTAAAAAATAGTTAGAAAAAAGCGACCGAAAAGTTTGCAAAGAAAAATTAAACCTCTATCTTTGCACCCGCAATCGAGAAACAAAGTCCACAAGCAGGAAACAAGGATTGCAACAGATTGACTTGGTAGCTCAGTTGGTAGAGCAAATGACTCTTAATCATTGGGTCGAGGGTTCGAGCCCCTCCCAGGTCACTCAAAGCAAAAAACCGATTGACTCGGTAGCTCAGCTGGTAGAGCAAATGACTCTTAATCATTGGGTCGAGGGTTCGAGCCCCTCCCGGGTCACAATTAAAAGGATTAAATTCCTAAAAGCCTTTTACAAGTATATTGTAAGAGGCTTTTTACTAATAGTATCAAGCAAAACTAATTGATTCATTCATAATAATACAAAATCACAAATACAACAATCTAAATATTCAACGAAATGAAAAAAATTTTAACAATACTACTTTTAGCATTTATTGCTGCAGGTAGCATAAATGCTCAGTTACCCTATTCTAAATTACTTGGACTTAGTGAAGAAGGATTAAAAGAAGGACATTTTAAGTATGATAAAAACAAAAATCAATACATTCTTAAAAAAAGTAATGGCCTTAACAATACAATGAATGTATTAAGTGCAATTGGAGGACAATCAGCAGACATCAAACCTCATCCTGATGACTATATCATAGTTATGCAAAAAGGCAAAAATGCAGTCTCATCCTTAACCGTCATTTTTTATAAAAATGAAACATTCCACGAAATACAAACATGGTTAGCCGATAATAATATTGATGTATTAGAAACGAACTCAGGAAAACTGACAATGCAGAAATTCAATTATGAGGACTACTCCATTGAATTGGATATTGAAAAGATTGGAGTAAGTACAACAACGGGGAATACAGCAGCTTTGGCTAAATCGATTGATGAATCTTACAACATATATACCTATACAATATATACAGGCATCCCTCCCTATTCTAAATGGCATGAGAAACAAGCCAATAAAAAAGCCAAGAGAGATGAAAAGGGAAAAAAGAAAGAATTAGACGATTTAATGTAATTATCAACTCACAGATATAGATTACCTAATATATTTACAAAAAGAATTATGGGGTTTGAATACATATTCAAACCCTCTTTTTATTTAATGCTGCAAAGCAGACAGTTCGATAATTAATTTCATTCCTGTCACATATGTTACAATTTTAAAAGGATAGATGGTGTACTTTTGTCTCAAATCATTTAATAATCAGTTTATGGAACAGTTACATGCGCATGAAGTTCTTTTTATGATGGAAGGGAACAGTTACTCAGAGAGCAGCCTGAGAGCAGCTATCATTAATAAATTCGGTCCGGAACAACGTTTTTATGCCTGCTCGGCCGATAACATGAATGTGGATGAATTAATCGAATTCTTGAAAGAAAAAGGGAAATTCATGCCAATGAATGATGGCTTTACAGTAGATGTCAGCAAGGTTTGCAGTCATTAAATCGATATAAATTATTTTTACCCAAGCCTTTTAAAATACAAAAGCCGCCCTATTCTCACGAACAGAGCGGTTGTTTGCCCACTGAAGGGCTTGGGATACAACGTTATTAGATATGAGGATTAACGTTATAGAGTAAAAAGTATGATTTCACCAATTACATTGAATTTATTGATATACTAGTTAATCCAATCAACAATAAAATCAGCTCGCGGGCCCTCACCAGGACTCTTCGGCTCAATAGGGACTTCCCAGTCCGTTATAAAAGCACCTGTATAATCAGATTTGTAACTCACCTCACGGTCTTTTTTATCTCCATTCGATGAATCGTCGCAACCACATACAAGTGAAGTTCCACGCTCGCCTGCGCAAACGGCATACATCGATCTCTGTTTTTTTTCAGTCCTTCCCCACGCCAAGGGGAGGATACTAGTTTCAGCAAAAGTCATTAACCAAAAATATTTATATACATCTAATCAAACTCACAAAACAACATCTCTTAAAAACTGTGATGTAAAGGTATCCCGCCCGACGCAATGTTTTGCGACAATCTCCGGCTATTTTATTTACGATATTTATAAATGTAGACCCAATACGGAAGCAAACCCTCCGAAAAGGAGGAAACAGACCGAAAAAGAAGAAATTTACTCATTTCATAACAATCCGGCCCATTTTATGATAAAATCAGCTTATTTTGCAACGGCTGGCAGAAAAGGTCCGATACAGGCTTCCAACATTTCCCGCACACCCATTGTTGTATTGATATAAAAATGAACAGAATGAAAAATAAAACACATCAGAAAAGGGTCGCAGCCATACACGACCTGTCCGGATTCGGAAAATGCTCACTCACCGTCGCATTACCTATTTTATCTGCCGCAGGCATTGAAACATCAGCCCTCCCCACAGCCATCCTGTCTACTCATACCGGAGGTATCAGCGGATACACCTACCGCGACCTGACGGAAGATATGCGCCCGGTCATGAAACACTGGAAGTCGCTCGACATAAAGTTCGATGCCATCTACACCGGCTTCCTCGGTTCGTTCGAACAGCTCGACATCGTTAGGGAGTTTTTCGACGCATTCAGGCAGGAAGACAACCTGATACTGGTTGACCCGGTTATGGGCGACAACGGCGAACTGTACACCGTCTTCACTCGCGAGTTCGCAGCCGGCATGAGGATGCTTTGCCAAAAAGCCGACATCATCGTGCCCAACCTCACCGAGGCGGCCTTGCTGCTCGACGAACCGTTCCATCCGGGGCCTTACACCCACGCATATATCGAAAGCTTGCTGAGGAAGCTCGGCGCACTGGGTCCGCAGAAAGTGGTACTGACCGGCGTTTATTTCAAGGAAGACGAACTGGGGGCCGCCACCTACGACCGGACGACCGACACGATAGACTACGTCTTCACCCAGAAAATACCCGGTTATTACCACGGGACAGGCGATGTGTTTGCCAGCGCCCTGCTATCGGCCTTGCTCAACGACTTCAGCCTGATCGACGCGGCGGCCATTGCCGTTCATTTTACAACCGACAGCATCCAGCGGACTTACAAGGCAAAGACCGACTATCGCTTCGGTGTTAATTTTGAACAAAGTTTTCCCGACTTTCTAAAAGAACTCAAACTCGTATAAAGGGTTTCGATTTTATTTTTCATCTTTGCGGCATCATATATATAAGAATATAAACTTCAAAACTCCTATACAATTGATATGAGTAAAATAAAAATTGCTATTTCCGGAATAGGGGCTGTAGGTGGTTACTACGGGGGGTTACTCGCTGCCCACTACCAGGATTCGGAGGATGTGGACATCTTCTTCATCTCCCGCGGCGAGAACCTGAAGGCTATCAAAGAATTTGGCTTGGAAATAAAAAAATCTTTCAAGAAAACAATAGCCATACCAACCCTCGCAACCGACAATCCGGCAGAGATAGGTCCGGTGGATTACCTGCTCTGCTGCACGAAAAGCTACGATCTGGAAGAAAATATCCGTCACCTGAAGCCGGTCATCGGTCCGGAGACTGTCATCCTACCCCTGCTCAACGGGGCCGACATCGCCGAACGGATAGAAAAAACACTGCCCGGAAGCAGAATATGGAAAGGCTGTGTTTACATAGGTGCGCGGCTCGTTTCGCCCGGATATATCGAGAAATTCACCCTCAAGGACCGTTTGTTTTTCGGACTCAACGGCAAGGATAAGGAACAACAACTGGAGTTAAGGAATATATTGAGCTCCGCCCGCGTGTTATCGACCAACCCGGAGGACATCGACCTCGAGATATGGAAGAAATTCTTTATGATCTCCACGGCAGCAACCATCACTTCTTACTTCAACGAACCGATTAACAGTGTGATAGAAAATCATATCGACCTGTTCATCACGCTGGGATACGAGTTGAAAGACGTTGCCGAAGCCAAAGGAATCAAACTGCCGGAAGATATTGTTTTCTCGTCTATCCAGGCCCAAAAGATGATGCCGAACGGTGCGACCACTTCGATGCACAGCGACTTCAAGCGTGGAGGCCAGACGGAAATCGAGACACTGACCGGCTACGTAATCCGCGAGGCGGAAGCCCTAGGGCTGGATGTCCCCACCTACCGGTTCATGTACAACGGGCTGACACAATTCCCCTATCCCCAATAAGGTCATGGGGAAATCAGCATAGCCTAACAAAATAACAGGGAACGCATACGACGCAGAAAACGCAGAGAAACGCAGATATTATATTGATTATTAATAAAATATTCTGCGAAACTCTGCGTTTTCTGCGTCGTTTCTGTTTCCTAATTCCTTTTTTCAGGAAAAACTGTTATCTTTTTCCCGGAAAATTATCCGATATAAGTCTCCATGAATTTGGCTTTCGGAGCCGGAGAAATCGTCACCACCTCGGTATCTGCCGGGATAAGCACCGTCTGACCCTGATGAACGAATATTTCGTTTCCTTTATTGTCGCGGATAGAAGCCTTACCCTCCATACATATATATACGACAAACGAATCGAGTTCGGAGAAGTCGCGCACCATCATCGTATCGAGGTCGAGCAGGTTTGTCGTGAAATACTTGCAGTTGGCCAGTTCGACTGTCGCGTTGGTATGTGCCTTATAATGCGTGCGGTAGTCGGGAGACATGGTATAGTCGATGGCATCTTTGGCCAGCTCGGTATGCAGTTCACGCCCGTTACCGTTGGCATCCTTACGATCGTAGTCGTAGATGCGGTAAGTGATGTTGCTGGTCTGCTGTATCTCTGCGATAAAGCATCCGGCACCGATGGCGTGAACGCGACCCGCAGGCAGGAAGAACACATCGCCCGGCGACACTTCATAACGCTGGAGAACGTCCATGATAGTGTTATCGCCTACCCGTTTCACATACTCCTCTGCATCAATTTGTTGGGAGAAACCGGAATAGAGGCCAGCTCCCTCCGCGGCGTTGATTACGTACCACATTTCGGTCTTGCCAAAAGAATTGTGGCGTTTCATAGCCAGCTCGTCGTTGGGATGCACCTGGATAGACAGGTCATCACGGGCGTCGATAAACTTAATCAGCAGCGGGAAAGTAGAGCCGAACTGGTCCATTACCTTCTCACCGAGCAACTGCTTGCCATAAGTGCGAATCAGTTCGTCGAGCGACTTGCCTTCCAAGTCACCGTTATCGACGATGGAATAGTTACCCTCTACATGCGAAAGTTCCCAACTTTCACCGATACCTTCTTCAACCGGTGTGATGCCCTTAAATGGGCAGATGTCTGAGCCTCCCCAAATAATCTTCTTGAGGATAGGCTTAAAAGTCATTGGATATAACATACTGTGTGTTTTGTTGTTTGATTACTTCTTTATCTTTACTTTTCTCAGTACAACAGCACTGCGTGCCGGAATGTACAGTTTAAGCCATTCTTTTTTGTCTTTTTTAAATAATGGGTCGAATTGTGTGAAATGACGCACCGAATCGTCCGCCAGGCCGAAACCGCCGAAACGGGGGGCATCTGTGTTGAGAATCACTTCATACTCGCCTTTAGGAACCAGGAAGCCGTAGTCGGTGTACGATTTCGTCGGGCTGAAGTTGAACACAAATACCAGGTCTTTGCGCATGTAGGCCAGAATCTGGTCGCCATCGCTATCCCACACCTTCTGTATCAGGGTGGACTGGAAGTTTTTCACGCTACGGAGCAGTTCGATCATTTCGCGGTCGAAGTCGCCCAGATAGTGATATTTCAAATCCATATTATCTACCAGTTCCCACTGGCGGCGTGCATATTTGTGCGACCATCCGTTGCCTTCGCGCGGGAAGTCGATCCATTCGGGATGTCCGAACTCGTTGCCCATAAAGTTGAGGTATCCGCCGTTGATGGTCGAGGCGGTCACCAGACGGATCATCTTATGGAGCGCCACACCGCGTTCAACAACCGCGTTGTGGTCGTCCTTCTGCATGTGCCAGTACATGTCCGCATCTATCAACCGGAAGATGATGGTCTTATCTCCCACCAGTGCCTGATCGTGGCTTTCGGCGTAACTGATTGTCTTTTCGTCGGCACGGCGGTTGGTCGTTTCCCACCAGATGGACGAGGGATGCCAGTCTTCATCTTTCTTTTCCTTGATCGTCTTGATCCAGTAGTCGGGAATGTTCATTGCCATGCGATAGTCGAAGCCATAGCCGCCGTCTTCATAGTTGGCAGCCAGTCCGGGCATGCCGCTCACTTCCTCGGCGATGGTGATGGCGTTCTTGTTTACCTCGTGGATCAGTTTGTTGGCCAGGGTGAGATAAGCAATCGCGTCGCCGTCCTGATGTCCGTTGAAGTAGTCGCCGTAATTGCAGAAAGCCTCGCCCAATCCATGACTGTAATAGAGCATGGAAGTGACACCGTCGAAACGGAAACCGTCGAACTTATACTCTTCAAGCCAGAATTTGCAGTTCGAGAGCAGGAAATGCAACACCTCGTTCTTGCCATAATCGAAGCAAAGCGAGTCCCAGGCGGGATGCTCGCGGCGTGTACCGCTCAGGAAATATTGATTATAGGAACCGTCGAAACGTCCGAGGCCCTCCACTTCATTCTTAACAGCATGGCTGTGCACAATATCCATGATGACAGCGATTCCCATGCCGTGGGCGTCGTCTATCAGCTGTTTCAACTCTTCAGGCGTACCGAAACGGGACGAGGCGGCGAAGAAGCTGCTGACGTGATAACCGAACGAGCCGTAGTAAGGATGCTCCTGTATCGCCATGATCTGTATCGCGTTGTATCCTTCGCGGGCAATGCGGGGCAGCACGTTGCGGCGAAATTCGTCGTATGAGCCGACTTTTTCCTCGTTCGTCGACATACCGATATGGCACTCGTAGATCAGCAGCGGGGCGGTGTCAGGCTTAAAGCGTTTGTTTTTGAACGCATATGGATTGGCTGGGTTCCACACCTGTGCACTGAATATTTTAGTTTGTTCGTCTTGCACGACACGGCGTATCCAGGCCGGGATGCGTTCACCGCTTCCTCCGTCCCACTCGACCAGCAGTTTAAAAAGGTCTTCGTGACGGAGCAGCTCTTCTTCGAGCGCAATCTCCCAGACACCGTATCCGAGGCGTCTCATTTTATATCGTTCGTCTTTCTTCCAGTCATTAAATGTACCGATAAGATAGATAGCTGTGGCATTCGGGGCCCATTCGCGGAACACCCACCCCTTGTTGGTTTTATGCAAACCGAAGTACAGATAGCCGGAAGCCATCTCGGCCAACGTCTGTTTCCCGTTGTTGGTCAGGCTCTTTTCCTTGTCAATCACGTATTGATACCGTCCTTCTATCGCCTCTTTATAAGGGGCAAGCCAAGGGTCATTCTTTATTAGATTCAGCGACTCCATGATTTATTTGAGATTGGTTTAGCGCAAAGATAAAAGAAAAAAAGATACCGTATTGATATTCTCGGGATATTTCTTACTTTTGCATCAAACCCCATGCAATATATGAGTAGAGGAACAAAGAGTATAGCCTTTTATTTAGTGATGATCCTTGTATTCGGTTCATTGATGTATTTTATCGCCAAAGAAGGAGAGAGCCAACAGATTGAAAGCGCCATGACATCGGCCTACGACGCCCCTAAAAACCTCAGTGAAGGTTTTTCCTTATTTTGGGAACTGATGATGCATCATATCCAGTCGCCTATCGGCATCCTGTTGTTGCAGATCATTACGATATTGATTACCTGCCGCCTGTTCGGCTGGTTGTTTCAGAAGATTGGCCAGCCTACGGTCATCGGCGAGATTGTGGCCGGTATCGTACTGGGGCCGTCAGTGCTGGGGCATTTGCTGCCGGAGGCTTCGGGATTCCTTTTCCCGGTCGAGTCGCTGGCCAACATCACTATCCTGAGCCAGTTCGGGCTGATCCTGTTTATGTTTGCCATCGGTATGGAGCTGGATATCACCGAGGTTCGGAAGAAATTAAAGGAAACGATCCTAATCAGCCATACAAGCACGATTGTGCCCTTCTTTTGCGGGATGCTTACTGCCTACTTCGTTTACGACACGTATGCCGACAAAGGCACTCCCTTCCTATCGTTCGCCCTGTTTATAGGTATCGCCATGAGTATCACTGCCTTCCCGGTGCTGGCACGTATCATACAGGAACGTGGATTGACGCGGACGCATCTGGGGACGATCTCGCTCGCCAGCGCAGCCAACGGTGACATCACGGCCTGGTGCCTGCTGGCCGTCGTGATAGCCATCGCACAGGCGGGGTCAATGCTGAGTGCGGTCTATAATATTCTTTTCTCCGCCATTTATATCGCTTTCATGTTCTTTGCCGTCCGTCCGTTCCTGAAAATGGTCGGACATATTTACCATAATAAGGAAGTGATCGACAAGGGCCTGGTCGCTTTTATGTTCCTCCTGCTCATCATTTCGGCTTATTTGACCGAAATGTTAGGGTTGCATGCGTTGTTCGGCGCGTTCATCGCGGGGGTGGTGATGCCAAGTAACGTGAAATTCCGTAAGATCATGACCGAAAAGGTGGAAGATGTATCGCTGGCCCTGTTTCTCCCTTTGTTCTTCGTTTCGACGGGGTTACGCACAGAGATCGGGCTGCTGAACAGTCCCGACCTGTGGTGGATGTGCGGCGTCTTTATACTGGTGGCCATCATCGGTAAGTTCGGCGGCGCCATGTTTTCGGCTCGTTTCGTGGGCGAGAGCTGGAAAGACAGCCTCTATATCGGCGCACTGATGAATACGAGGGGATTGATGGAGCTGGTCGTGCTTACGATCGGTTACGAAATGCATATCCTGCCCCCGTCCATCTTCGTGATGCTGGTATTGATGACGCTGGTGACCACATTTATGACTATCCCGCTCGTTTCGTTCATCAAGTTCTGCTTCCAGACGCGCGAGAAGATCAAAGAATACAAGGCGGTGGAGGTAGCCGACGGCACGTTCAAGGTGTTGCTCTCGTTCGGACGTGCAGGCAACGGGCAGATCATGCTCGACGTAGCCTACCAGATGTTCGCCCATATCCGGCATCAGGTGGACCTTACGGCGCTTCATCTCACCGTCGGTTCGGATGTGAACCCGCTGCACACGGATAACTTCGAGGAAGTCAGCTTCGGGCCTATTCTCTATGGGGCGAAAAAGCTGGGAATCAATATAGAAACGCGCTACGAGGTGTCGAACAACGCCGGACAGGATATCACGGACATCGTAAACACGGAGGGTTTCGACTTCCTGC
This sequence comes from Parabacteroides caecihominis, assembly GCF_023656785.1. NCBI lineage: Bacteria > Pseudomonadati > Bacteroidota > Bacteroidia > Bacteroidales > Tannerellaceae > Parabacteroides > Parabacteroides caecihominis. The sequence goes on along the minus strand of NZ_JAMOKS010000067.1, from coordinate 932 downwards.
TCGTGGGTTCGGGCATTTCGATGAGTAACCAGCCGGACGACATCGAGGCGAACCGATACCGCACCTCTTTCTACAACCGTTTCTTCCGCCGTTTCAAGGCGCCCGAATCGTGGTTTTACCCCGGTGCGCTATTGAAAGACAAGACGAAAATGTTTATCGGAAAAAGTAATTGCGACGTGGGGGTATTCGTGAACCGCGGCTTCGTGAAAGCGAGCAATGTGATCGTGGTGGTCGACTCGGAGAAGGATCTCTTCCTGTTGGAATATGCTTCGACGTTGCTGAAGACAACCCACGGATCGGTCAGCATCCTCGACCGCAGCAGTTCGACGACTCCGGGCAGCGAAAAGATAAAACATGCCATCCGCCAGTTCGTCGATACGACCAAGCAGGCGTCGCTGCTGGCCGACAAGGATATGACAGCGGCGATATTCAGCAACTATAATTTCATGTTGATAAGCTACGATACCTGGAACGACGTCTCTGAACACCGCCGCGAAGCGTTGCAGAAGATGCCATCGACGCTGATTATGAATCATAAGGAGAAATAAAGAAGATATTTCGGAAGATGCGTTCCCCCAAACAGGAGGACGCACCCTATTTACAAAAAGGATGCACCCTTTTGACGAAGAGGATGCATCCTTTTTTATTGCGACGTTAATTCAATTTAAACCTAACCCCTAATTTTACCCCGAAAGACATAACCTTCACTTTATCTGTTACGTTTGAATTCATCATGCCATTATAAGAAATACCTTTTCCTACCGTCATGTTCCCGTCCGGATGATAAGATGCAGGAGTGGATAATAGCTCCTGGTCTTTCTTTTTCTTCATGTTGGTGAAACCGTAGTCGATGTAGCCGCCCAACAACAGGTCGGTGTCTTCGCCCAGGGTGAACAGGAAACCGAGTTCGGCAGTTCCGGCTACGCCCAGTT
>NZ_JAMOKS010000066.1:0-14815 GCF_023656785.1 Parabacteroides caecihominis | reverse complement strand
ATTGCTCGACAAAAAGCCGTTTAGTGAGTTGTTCATGGGGACAAAAGATACTGGGTGCCAAATTGACACCCAGTTAAATCTTAATTTTTTTTAGTGGACACGTGTGGTTCGCGAACCGCCCTTACCAACGACGCAACATTCATATCTGTCGGTATGGTTAACACAGGCGTAGATTGCTGAGTTGTTTGAGACGACGCCTCAGAACATCACTTTACATATCAAAAATGTCTACAGTGAACAGGAATTGGAAATGGATTCAACTTGTAAGGATTTCTTACAAGTTCGTCAGGAAGGAAGTCGGACAGTAAAAAGAATGCAGATATTTTTCAATCTCGATGTTATTATTTCTGTTGGTTATCGTGTGAAATCAAAGTCTTCCCCCGACATGTCACATCGTTCTTTGACATGTTGGGGATTTTAGAAAAGGTACATTACAATATTTTGATTATCTCATTCAAAATATCTACATTTGCGAAAATGATGAATCTTATGAAAATATCGCTAATAAACAAACTATCAGCTTTTTTCTCCATGCATCCTGTTCAGAAAGCATGGGTATTCGGCTCGTATTCCAGAGGAGAAGAATCTCCGGGAAGCGATATTGATATTCTGGTGCAATTTCAACCGGGAGCAAACATCACACTTTTCAAATATGCAGGAATGGTAGAAGCACTACAAAAACTGCTAAAAAAGAAAGTGGACCTCGTAGAAGAAGGTCAGTTGAAAAATTTTGCGCAAGAGAGTGCCAACCATGATAAGCTATTGATCTATGAGAGAAAAGCCTAAAGATGGAAGTCGTTTGCTCCATATTATAGAAGCTATAGACAATATAGTGGAGTTTACGCAAAATGTGGATTTTGATTCTTATAAAGGAAACAAAATTCTTCGTTTTGCTGTAATCAAAAATCTGGAGATTATCGGTGAAGCAGCATACCTGTTAACAAAGGAATTCCGGTCTGCCCATCCTGAAATAGAATGGACAGTAATAATAGGAATGCGTCATGTTCTAGTACATGGTTACTACCAAATCAGAGATGAAATCGTATGGGCCACCATCAAGCAAGAACTTTTACCTTTAAAAGAACAGGTAGAAAATATATTGAAGGAGCTATAATTTACAAAAACATTTCCTTTCTAAACCCCCAACATGTCATATATCGTTCCGATCCCGTAAGGGATAGCGTTCTTTGACATGTTGGGGGAAAATAATCAGGACAAAAGATTTGTATATCCATTGAATTGAATACCTTTGCTTCCATAGTATGAACCAAAATTCATTAATTATGGAGAATAAGGATGAAATCATTGTTTATCAACCTCAATCCACACTACGGTTGGAGGTCAGAATACAGGATGAAACTGTATGGCTTACTCAGGCACAGATTGCTGAGTTGTTTGGAACACGTCGACAAGCAATAACTAAGCATCTACAAAACATATTTAAGTCTGGAGAATTGAACGAAAGTTTAGTTAGTTCCATTTTGGAACTAACTGCTTCTGATGGGAAAAATTATGTTACCAAAATTTATAATCTGGATGCTATTATTTCTGTCGGCTATAGAGTCAATTCTCGAAATGCGACTTTATTTCGTCAATGGGCAACCCAAGTACTGCGGAATTATTTATTGAAAGGCTATTCTATCAACCAGCGTATGGACCGCATGGAACATACCTTGATTGAACAGGGCCAGATGCTTGCCGAGCACGACAAAAAAATCGACTTTTTCATCAAAACCTCTTTGCCTCCGGTAGAAGGTGTTTTCTACGATGGTCAATTGTTCGATGCTTACAAGTTCGTAGCCGACCTGATCCGTACGGCTACAACGTCTCTTATCCTGATCGATAATTACATAGATGACACCGTGCTGACACTTTTCACCAAGCGTATTCCCGGAATAAAGGTCACGATTTATACCGCGCAGATATCCAAGCAACTTTCGTTGGATTTGCAGCGTCATAATTCGCAATACGAACCGATCGATATCCGCCAGTTTAATCAGTCGCATGACCGTTTCCTGATCATAGACGAAAAAGAACTGTACCATATCGGTGCCTCCTTAAAGGACTTAGGCAAAAAATGGTTCGCCTTCTCCAAAATACAACTGGATATACGGGAGTTGTTGAGTCATCTATAAAAAGAAGTGAGGCTCGAAGCTAGAAATAATTGAACTATTTAGCGACATTGTGGACCCGAAGGGTTCAGTTGTGAATAGCCCCCGGTGAAGCCGGGGGCTATTCACAGTTAGTCCTTTCAGGACAAGCAACGACACTTAACCAGTTCACATCTGACAATATTTGAACCTATTCCTGTTATCATTGGTATCTTACCCAATTGGCACATAATTATTTCCTCCCCCAACATGTCATGACATTTGATTAATAAACATTTTTAAAACATAACAGTATGTCAGACATTAAATTATACGCAGATCTTTATGACAATGCGTTAACCGAAAAAGAGGGTGATTGCGTAGCACGCCCGCGTATCAACGGAACATTGTATAACGCCGATATCGCGCGTCGTATCGTGGAGAAACGTACGGAATACCGTGCGGAGACAATCGAGAACATCCTGACAATGGCCGATGAAGAGAAGTCGCTTGCCATTGCCGGCGGTATGAGTGTGGTGGATGGGGTAGGGCAATACCTGCCGCAGATCAAAGGGGTATTTGCCAATTCGACTGACCCGTTCGACCCGGCGAAACATTCGCTTTTCGTGGCCTACACGACAGGGAAGACGCTGAGAAAACGTCTCCTGGAAACAGTAGTGGTGACGAACGGTGCAGCTGTCGTCGGTCCGGTGATCGGCGGAATCCTCGACTCGTCGACGGGCAAGGACGACGGTACGTTTACGCCGGGCATGCCGATCGTGGTCAGCGGAAACAATATCAAGATCGGTGGTACGAATGCCGCCAACGGCTTCTATTTTATCCCGGCCGCCGAAGGGAGCACGCCGGTGAAGGCGGCGGTTATCGTGCATAACAATCCTTCGCAGCTGACCGTCATGGTACCCGCTGACCTGGCTCAGGGTGATTACTACATCAGTATCACTACCCAGTATAGCCGTACAAAGAATGTAAAAGACCCGCGTACCTACAAGTATCCGATTATGCTGAGCACGGCGAATGCCGGTGGTGGCGGCGATCGTCCCGAGATTGAGTGATTTTATTGAAGGCATGTCAACCGTGTTGTTGACGGCGGCTCACTAACGTTATTGACACGGTTTCACTAACGTTATTGACGAGCCTGCACTAACGTTGTTGACAGCCTTTCAACAAACCTGTATTACAAGTAAACCATAAAAATATGAAACAGATACATTTAATATATTGGGTATCGATGTTCCTGGCTTTGTCCCTTTTCCTCTCTTGCAACGAGGAGGAGATCAGCCGGAAGACCGACCCGCTGCCGGACGGCGTGATGCGCCTCTCGGCAACGATCCGCAACGGGGTGAAGACCCGTGCATTGGGCGCTCCGCTGTCCGATGCCACAGATGACGAGAAGCGGGTGGACCGCCTTGCCTTCTTTGTCCATACCGAAGCCGAAGGCCTGCAAATCTATCCGCCTGCCCCGGTGGCTTCCGTCTACCCCACAGACCCCAACAAGGTACACCTGGTCGATAACAGAGACGGCACCTATACCGCGAATGTCGACCTGACCGCCGGCGGAGGTTACGAAGCCGACGTGGTTGCCGTAGCCAACCTGCCGGAAGATTACGACTACAGCCAGATCGTTACCTGGCAGGGCCTGCTCGACAGTGTGACGGTGGCAACCGCCACGATGCCGCTCTGCACAGGGGAATATGTCGCGGGCAAAAAGAATGCCTTTGTCATGTATGCTTCCGCTACCGTGGCCTTGCATAAGGAGAAGGAGGCGGAGATCAGTTTTGCAATGGAACGCCTGGTGGCGCGTATCGACATCACCAACAAGGCGTACGGCACAGGCCGGAACGCTTTCGTCCTGACCGGCGCCCGTATCTTGCAGGCAAAGCCCGCCAGCTACGTCACGCCGCACGACCTCTATGCCTCGCCCGAAGTGGTGACGGTAAGCGATTGGAGGCTCGACAATACATTGATCAAACTGTATAAGGGCGAAGTAACGACCGATAACGAGACGACCGCAGATGCTGCCGATGCCGTCTGCCAGGCGGCCTGGCATGCCCTCTACACCTACGAGAACGACGATGTCTCCCATGCCCCGACCTGCCTGGAAGTAACAGGCACGATGAACGGCGCTACCATCACCCGCAAGATCCCCTTCGAGGTAACGGATGCCGACGGCATCACAAAAAATCCCGTCCCCATCGTCCGCAACCACCGTTACCTGGTACAGATCAACCCGGCCCCCGGCCAGACGGACATCTCCTATAAACTGACGGTAGACGAGTGGAATGCGGTGGATACGGTGAATGTACAACCGAATCAGGATCAGGTACCGGTGATAAGCAACTACGCATGTGCTGCGGCAACAAATACATTCGGCACATTCGATGCCTCGACCGGCATGCCCGACACGATCGTTGTCCCGGCTACGGGAGGGGCGATCAGTTTCACAGCCTCCTGTCCGTTCGATACGCGGGTGACGGTGGATTATGCATCTGACGAAGACGCCACAGGTGGCTGGCTGGAAGTAACTTCCCGCTCGGAAGCAGATGTAGTTACGAAAGCAGGAAATACGCTGGAACGTGCATATGAAATAACAATCAAGGCCAATGCGGGCCTGGATGCGTCGCTGGTAAACCGTGGTTATCTCTATATCGCCAATGGCGGTAACGGGTCGAAGGTGGATACGGTGACGATTTACCAAGGGGAGAATATTGCTTATGGGGAGACAAGGTTTGCTGCTATCATTATGGGGCAGGTAAGCGGAAAAAATGTGGTTTGGGCTCCGGTGAATGTTGGTGCTACAGAGATTGCTACCCTGGTAAAAAAGGATGCCGATGCGACTACTGATGAAGATAAGGCAGCCAACGAAAGGCAATGCGGTTATTACTTCCAATGGGGAAGAAAGGAACCGTTCATGTATGGGGGTGAGTCGGATGATTTGGCTCCTTTGGGAGTGACACTGGCTACTTATGCGAATGCAACGAAGAGCGATTATGAATATGTCACTAAATTTATCATGAACAGTAATTCCTGGTTTAGTGATTATGCATCATTGAATAAGAACTGGCCGAAAGAAAACGACCCTTGTCCGAAAGGTTGGCGGGTCCCTGTTAAAGAGGAACTGCAAATCGTTTTTGATCAAACGCCCAAAGTTGAAGAAGCGACCGGTATATGGGTTTCTACAACGACCTCTGAATTTGTTTTGCCTGCAGCAGGGGATAGGAATTATAATACCGGAAAGTCGGAAGATCGTGGAAAGATTGTTTCGTATTGGTCTGCTACCTTCGATGCTGGAAAAGCTTATCGGCTGAATTTGACTCCCGTTTTAGAATCACGCGATATAGCTCCGGGTTATCCCGTCCGCTGTGTGAAAGAGTAGAAAATATTATTTATAAATTGATGAAACTTATGAAACACTATCTATACTTGCCGGTCTTTTTATTAGCCGGCTTCTTCCTCGGCAGCTGTGCCGAGGATGCGGTCAACGGAGGTGAACCGCCTGTCCCGACAGACGATGCGGCTCTGTTGAAAGTCTCTTTCCGTAACGGGACGACTACCCGTGCCCTGGGTGATCCCTTTGGTGCTACTGACGAAGAAAAGACAATCACCAAATTGTCATTCTATGTCTATCCGGAGAAAGAGGCGGATCGCGAAATGGTTCCTTTCCAGCGTTATGTGTTCGATATGACAACGTTGCCGCTTGAAAAAGACAGCGTGATGATCAGCGAAAACGCCAAAGGAAGTTACGACTGCTCCTTTATCCTGCGTGAGGGCGGCGGTTTTGAATGCCGCGTGGTTGCCTTTGCCAACCTGCCGGACGATTTCGATGAGACGAACAATCTGAATACCTACGAAAAGTTGCAGGAGGCGGTATTGCATGCAGCTGTCATGCCGGTAGTCCCTTCTGCTGATCCGAAAACGGATAACCGGTATGGCCTTGTGATGTATGCCGAAGAGACGAAGATGATCAAAAAATCGACGGAGACGGGGATGGCTTTTAACATGCAACGCCTGCCCGCCCGTATCGACATCACGAACCGGGCGTATGACAAGGACAATCAGGAAAACGGTTTTGTGCTGACCTCGGCACGTATCGTGAATGCCCGGCCGGGCAGCTATCTGATCCCGGCTGCTACTGTCGCTCCGCTGATGACACGCAGCCTGGCGGAAGTGAATGACCTTACGAAGATCGTGGTATACAGCCAGGATGGTAAAGACGGTACTACAGCCGCCGGAACAACGGACGTGAACGGCAATACGATTCAGACGGATGCCACGCTGGATGCCGGTGTGGTGGAGCAACGGCTCTGGCATGAACTTTATGTCTATGAGAATGATGATACGGATGCCGCCTCTGCCACTTCAGTCGAGATCAAAGGCAAGTTCCGCAATTCGCCGTTCAGCCGTGTGATTCCTTTTATCAATAAGGACAAACAGCCGGTCATCATCGAACGCAACCACCGCTACCTGATCCGTATCAACCCGGCTCCTGACCTGTCGGATATCTCCTTCAATATCCAGGTGACGGACTGGAATGCCGTCGACACGGTGAACGTGAAGCCGACGCAGAAGGTGGTGCCGGAACTGGGGAACTTCGCTACCGGCTTCGAACCGGATGCGGATAAAGGTATCGCAGTCGATCCGGCAGGCGCCACCTTCACCTTCGACGCGGTGAACCCGTTCGACACGGATTATGCCCTGGCTCCCGAACCGGATGATGCGGAAGATGCAGCAGCCGACGAACATTATCTGGATTGGCTGTCCGTCTCATCATCCGACCCTGTAGTAATCACAAAAGCCTCGACCGGCTACAAGCGCACCTACACAGTCACTGTCGGAGAACAGACCGTCGAAGGTACCCGCCGCGCCTTGCTCCTGATCCGCAACAAAGCGAACGTCACCGCCCGCGACACGTTGCATATCAGCCAGACGAAAGATGCGGCTCCGGCTCCGTAGTGGAAATGTAGAAAAAATTGAACTATCTACGGTGTCTTTTAACGAGGCAAGCCTCGTGCCGCAGGCTCTCATTTGCCGTCAGTTTCAACTGACGGTTTTAAATGCAGGAGGCAAAGCCTATTCCTCTGTGGGATTTATCCCCTTTTATAATATGATACTAGATAAAGGGGTTGAAACCCACAGAGGAATCCGGTAAAACCGGAATGTTTATCTATCCGTCAGTTGAAACTGACGGCAAATGAGAGCCTGCGGCATGGGGCAGAGCCCCATTAAAGAGGTACAAGTAGTTCAATTTTGATAATAACAGAAACAACATAATAATTATGAATAAAACAGACTTAATAAAAACAATGGCATCCCGGGCCGGGTGTACGGAGGTCGCTGCGCGGCAGATGGTGGAGATACTGATGGAGGTGATGGAGGAGGGGCTGAGTGACGGGAACGATATTGTCCTGCAAGGCTTCGGCACTTTCCGTCCCTGGAAACAGAGTTTTCGTGCGGGCCGTAATCCCCGTACCGGAGAGAGTTGTCCGATCGCTCCCCGTACAAGCGTCAAATTCAAAGCTGGCAAAAACCTGCTGAAGAGAATGAATAAGGATAAATAAACTATGAACAGGTTTTAGTAAATAGTTATAGCGGCGAATGTGTTTTTATTTTATGAAGAAAAAGATACATATCGTCGCTATGAATTCTTTTCATTATCTTTGGCAGCATACAAAAACAATATCATCATGAAAGAAACCAAACCATATGATCTTCCGAAAGAAGGACCGAAAAATAAAGTATCGGAACCAGATAGTAAAGAGTACATTCTGACTGGCTTAAAAGAGGCATTCCTGGAAATGAAAGAGGTAAAAGCCAGAAGAAGTCAATCAAGACCAGCCGAAGAACTATTGAAAGAACTTATGGAAGAAAGGGACGAAGAGAATCCCATCGAATAATTCTTATAAATGAAACAAAGCCCTGCGGAGTCCCCGTAGGGCTTTTTGTATACTTTTGGAGAGGATGATCATGGTGACGGCGATGATAATAAGCAGGATGCCGATAGCCAGATTGAATGTGAACGGTTCGCCGAAGACGAGTACACCAACGAAGACGGCGGTAACGGGCTCCATAGCTCCCAATACGGCAGTCAGCGTACCACCGATATTATGGACGGCCAGTACCAGGGTGATATTTGAAATGACTGTCGGGACAATAGCCAGAAGTATCAGGTTTACTAGCGACATCGTGTCGGGGATCGGCTGTATCCCTTCGTTGGTGCTTGCCTTAATGGAAAACAGGATGGTGCTGACAATGAATACATAGAATGTCAGTTTTCTGCCTGTCATCGTATGCACTCTCGATTTGTTGACGGTAGTAATATAAAGCGCATATCCGACAGCAGACAGGAGTACGATAAATACGCCCAGTACACTTAGCTTCATCTCTCCTTCATTGATCGACAGACGAGCAACCCCGCAGATTGCCAGCCCAATAGCCAACAATGTTACCCACGATGTTTTTTCGCGGAAGAACAATAACATGATAAGTGTAACGAATATCGGATAAGTGAAATGTAATGTCGTGGCTATCCCTGCCGACATGAAATTATATCCCCAGAAAAGAAACATAGCCGAAGCCGTGTAAAAGAACCCCAGCAGGACCAACACCGGTATATCTTTTTTGTCGATGCGCAGGGATTCCTTTTTACTAGCCATAATACCCACCAGTGCTATCGAGGCAAACAGAAAACGATAGAAAAGGATCGAATCAAACTGCATCCCCTTTGCCATCAGCGGCAGGGTGAATAACGGGATCAAACCGAAAGTCGCGGAAGTGGCAATGCCGTATACAAATCCTTTTATGTTACTGTTCATCTTTTTACCTTTTGCTAAAACGGCTGCAAACATACAAAAAAGCCGTGATATTATCAGGTTATATCACGGCTCTTAAATATTATTTCAGATGATTAAACAAGCAATCCAGCTGCCACTTCTTCTGCCACCGCTTCATTTTTGATGGCGGCTACCAGGGCAAGGCCGAAGTTTATGACCAGTCCCGGGCCTTTTCCGGTTATTACGTTGTCGGATACTTCTACTGCTTCGCCGGTAACGTTAGCACCGATCAGTTTCGGTTCGAAGCCGGGATAACAAGTAGCATTGCGGCCTTTCAGCAAGCCTAGTCCGCCTAAGACCATCGGAGCAGCACAGATAGCGGCAACGATTTTACTGTCGCGGTATTGTTGCAGCAAGGCTTCCTTTACCGCTTCTGAATCGTTTAGGTTGGCTGCACCGGGCATGCCTCCGGGGAGGACCAAAGCATCCGCATCTGCCAGGTTTACCTTCTCCAGAGTAGTATCGGCAGTAACCGGAACATTATGTGCTCCCGTTACGACAGGGTTGGCTGTGATGGAAACAGTTGTCACTTCAATACCTCCGCGGCGCAGGATATCGACTGTACCCAGGGCTTCCATTTCTTCGAAGCCGTTGGCTAAAAATACAATTGCTTTCTTCATATTACTTCCTTTATTTTAGTTTATACACATAGGTGATCGTACCACTCTGGTTGTTCGCACCGCTGATGCTGTTGAACTTCGCACGTTTGGCTGCATCCAGTGCGCTTTTACGCATGGAGGCGTTGTCGATGTTGGTACCTCTTCCTATTTCTGCAAATATCACATTTCCTTTCGGGTCTACCGTGATGTTGATCACGATCTTGCCTTCTTCCTGGATGGTGTAAGCAGGACGAGGCAGGCCTCCGGCTCCGATGGAACGGCCGTTCAGGTTGAACGAACCGTAACCGCCTACGCCTTCGTTGGCTCCGTGGTCGGAGTTACCGAACGGACTTCCCTGGTTACCTGTTCCGGTTTCTGCATCGCCCTGGCTGTTGCCTTCTGCACCACCGATACCGAATGCTCCGGCAACGCGGTTGCTGATGGCCTGTTCCTTCTTGCGACGTTCTTCTTCCAGACGTTTCTTTTCAGCCTCTTCGCGTTTGCGACGGTCCTCTTCCTCTTTCCGTTTACGCTCTTCTTCTTTCTTTTTTTGCTCTTCCTTCTTTTTGGCATCAGCCATGGCAACACTTTCTTCGATGTCCTGCGTAATGACTTCCTCCTTCGGTGTCTCTACCGGCGGAGTAGGTGGAGGGGGAGGCGTGGTCGTTTCCTGTGGCAGTTCCTGTCCCGTATATTTGGGTTCGAAGGTACCGGCTGCGGAATTGACGTTTCCGAAATTGACAAGGACACCCCCGTCTTCTTCCGGAATCTCCGTCCGTAGTACCGTGAACAACAGGATCAGAAAGATCGCCAGGTGGAAAGCGACTGAACCGGCTATACTGTATATGTCATCTTTGTTGAATTTCATATCTGTTATTTCTGCGCACGGGTGGCAAGCACCATCTTGAATTTGTTTTCGTTCGCTATGTTCAGGATCTTTACGATTTCTTTATAAGGAACTGTTTCGTCAGCATAAAGGGCGACGAACATTTCGGGCTCTTTTGCATAACTGTCTTGCAGGAACGGGGTGATCTCGTCGAACGTGACCTGCGTTTCCCGCTGGTTACCGAAGGCTACGTAGTAGTTCAGGTTGGCATCGATGGTAACCCGCGTAAGCGGTTTGGCTGCCGTCTGCTTCTTGGCTTGCGGCAATGTTACCTTGATGGCATTCGGAATGACTACCGTAGAGGTGACCATAAAGAAGATCAACAGCAGGAATATGACGTCGGTCATAGAGGCCATGCTGAAGGCTTCGTTTACTTTTGTTCTTCGTTTTAGTGCCATTCGCTTTGTTAATTAGCCGGTTCGTTCAATAAGTCCATAAATTCCATGGTGCGGGCTTCCATTTTGTTCACCACGTTATCCACCTGCGATACGAGGTAGTTGTAGGCAAACAAAGTGATGATACCGACAACCAGACCGCCTACGGTTGTTACAAGAGCTTCGTAGATACCGCCTGAAAGCAGGGATACGTCTACGTTTGTTCCGGCATTAGCCATGTCGAAGAAGGCACGTACCATACCGGTTACTGTTCCGAGGAAACCGAGCATCGGGGCTCCGGCGGCTGTCGTAGCGATCAGCGGGAATCCTTTTTCAAGTTTTGCAATTTCCAGATTACCTACGTTCTCGATAGCCACAAGCACGTCGTTCATCGGACGGCCCAGACGGGTGATACCCTTTTCGATCATACGGGCGGAAGGAGTGTTGGTGCTGCGGCACAGGTTGAGGGCCGAGTCTACTTTTCCTTCGTGGATATAGTCTTTGATACGGTTCATGAAATTCTGGTCTTCTTTACCAGCGCGACGGATGACCAGTAAACGCTGGATAAAGATATAACCTGCCATTAGTGATAACAGCAATAGTACAACCATGATCCACCCTCCTTTGAATGCAAGGTCTATCACATTGATCTCTGCTTCAGTGGGGACTGTTACTGCCGTCAGATCCGGCATCTGCTCTGCTGTCTGTGCCCCTACTGCCTGTAGGGAAAGTAAAATACTCATAGGTTTGTATACTTATTCGTTAATATTAATTCGTTATTTCTGTTGTAAACACGCTTTGTATAGGGAGATTGTTTCCTGTAATCCGTGATATAAAGCATCGCAGATCAGGGCATGGCCGATGGATACTTCTTCCAGCCAGGGGATATTCTGACTGAACCAGGCCAGGTTTTCCAGACTCAGGTCGTGACCCGCATTGACACCCATGCCCAGATTCTTAGCCAGTTGGGCGGCGGCAACGAACGGTGCGACAGCCTCTTCCTTGTTAACCGGATAATTGGTTGCATAGGGTTCTGTGTAAAGTTCGATACGGTCTGTTCCTGTTTTTGCAGCCAGTTCGATATTGGCAAGGTCTGTTCCTACAAAAATAGAGGTACGGATCCCCTGTGCAGTGAAAGTATCCACCAATTCACTCAACTGGTCGAAATGTGTTTTCACATCCCATCCGGCATTCGAAGTGATGGCATCGGGAGCATCCGGCACGAGTGTAACCTGTGTCGGCTTAACCTTCAGAACCAGGTCTATAAAATTGTTACAGGGATATCCTTCAATGTTAAATTCTGTCCTGATCAAAGGTTTCAATCCATACACATCACTGTATTTGATATGTCTTTCATCCGGACGGGGATGAACTGTAATTCCTTGTGCGCCGAAATTTTCGCAATCCTGGGCGACTTTTAAAATGTCAGGCATATTACCACCGCGTGCGTTACGAATGGTTGCTACCTTGTTAATGTTTACACTTAAATTTGTCATCGTATATCGTTATATCTTTTTTCTTTCATTACATTTGCACAAAAGTATCGGCAAATTTAGCAGAATTAAGGGAATTAACAGAATAATGTTGGTGAAAGATTTCATAACGAAGGAACTTCCCGTGTTAAAAAGTTTTGACACAGGGGAATATGCTTTAGCGCTAATGGATGATTTTAAGTTAAAACATCTACCGTTATTGAGCGAAGGGATATATCGTTGCCTGATCTCGGAAAAGGATCTTCTGGCTATGCCTGATCCTGCGGCAACGATTGGCGAACCGGTTCTGTTTGCTCCCAGTGTAATGGAAAATACACATATTCACGAGGCGCTGGCATTGATAGCCCGCTATCAGTTGAGCCTGCTTCCGGTTGTTACTCCGGAAGGGGAATACCAGGGGGCGATCACGCGGGATAAGCTGATCGATATCCTTTCGGAATTGTGTAATGCCGAGACTTCGGGCAGCGTGTTCGTCCTGGAGGTGATGCCGCAGGATTATTCGCTGACGGATATAGCCCGGTTGGTCGAGTCGAACAATGCGCATGTCCTGAACCTGCTTTCATACACGGATAAGGATACCGGGCGTTTACATCTTATTATAAAGATAGACCTGGAGGATGCCTCACCGGTGATCCGTAGTTTCGAGCGCTTTAACTATACTGTCCTTTATTATTTCATGGAAAAAGGAATGGTGGACGATCTGTTGCAGCAGCGGATGAGTGAATTGTTGCATTATATGAATATCTAATTGATTGAAAGTTATGAGAGTTGGCATATTTGGTAGTAAATATCAGGTAGAAAAACAGAGCCAGATAAAACGTTTGTTTGAAAAACTGATATCCCAGGAAGCGGAGATCTACGTAGATGTACGTTTCTATAATTTTCTTACTGATATACTCAATTATGAACCTCCGGTGGCAGGACTGCTGACCGATGATAATTTTGATCTCGATGTCGCCCTGAGTGTGGGTGGAGACGGAACGTTCCTGCGTACGGCTGCCCGTGTGAACCGGCAGGATATTCCTATTCTCGGAATTAATACCGGGCGTCTTGGCTTTCTGGCCGATGTCGGAGGAAATGATATAGAAGACACGTTGGAGGAGCTGTTCAAGAACTATTATAAGATAGAAGAGCGTACCCTGTTGCGGCTTCATACGGAAGAACGGGCCTTTCATGGGTATAACTATGCCTTGAATGAGATCGCTATCCTGAAACGCGATACTTCTTCCATGATCACGATTCACACTTCTTTGAATGATGAATACCTGGCCTCTTATCAGGCAGACGGTTTGCTGATCGCAACACCGACAGGTTCTACCGCTTATTCCATGAGCGTAAACGGACCGATCATCATCCCGCAAAGTAAGAATATCGTATTAAGTCCGGTTGCACCTCATTCCCTGAATGTACGTCCGCTGATCATACCGGACACCTATACGATCACGTTGGGAGTGGAAAGCCGGAATAAATCCTTTCTGATCTCTCTCGACGGCCGTTCGGAAGTCTTTCCGGCGGGTATCCAGCTGACAGTGACGAAAGCAGACTATACGACGAAAGTAATAAAAAGATATAATCATACCTTTTATCAGACTCTCCGTGAGAAGCTGATGTGGGGAGCCGATGCAAGAATGAAATAGGGATAGGGTGTGTAAAACTGCTCTAAAAAGATGTTTTACAGCATGTATTTGTTAAATCATATTAAACAAATGAGATTTCCAAACGAAATATTATGCTACATAACATAAAGTCTCTATATTTGCACTGTGTTTTTCATGGTATTAGATTTAAGGTTAACAATGAAGATTGGCTGTTCGTGAGAATGGCCTTTTTTGCGTTTATGTACATAGAAGAGTGTATGTAAATGATTGAACTATAATCAATTGAGTGTGTGGGTGATGCTATTAGTATAGCTTGGTCTAAATTCATATTCTTCGGTTTATAAGTTATATTGCAAAGATAACGCTTTTCTTACCAATATGGATCATCTGACGTATGATTTTTATGGTAAGAATGTCACCAGCTATTTTTTATCCCAGTTTTTAGGCTTCATTAAGGCCACATGTCTTTTTTAATACTGAATTTTTCATTTGCATGCCAGTTTGTGTCATTCACTAAGCTAAACATGCAATCTAAAAAATATATTTCCTTATATCTATTTCCTTTTTTATCTTTACCAGCAGAGATAGTTATTTATAGGCGGATTTCGAAAAGCCTTTGAGAGAGTAGAAAGTACAAATATTATTTGCTATGGGAGAATATGATAAAAAACAAAGGAATCAGTTGAGTCGAGTTATTTCCAATAGTGAAACAGGGCACAAGCAGCAGAAAGGATTTGTGGATAATAGGATTAATTCGACTTCTTTAGCCATCGTTCAAAGAGTGATAATAACAGGCCCCTTAGCGTAGGGTGTTCAGTAAAGTGTTCTCAAAAACGCATTTTAGCATGGCAAAGTATAGACTTCCTCTAACGGAAAATAGGGCAAGTATTGTCTAATATGTTCACCGTAAGACTTGTTTTATTGGTT
>NZ_JAMOKS010000065.1:0-17592 GCF_023656785.1 Parabacteroides caecihominis | reverse complement strand
GGATTGCTCGACAAAAAGCCGTTTAGTGAGTTGTTCATGGGGACAAAAGATACTGGGTGCCAAATTGACACCCAGTTAAATCTTAATTTTTTTTAGTGGACACGTGTGGTTCGCGAACCGCCCTTTCCCCTTTCCTTATCTCTTATATTTATCCTCTCCCCATCTCTCCGGATTCTCCAAAATATAATTATATATATTCTGATACGAATAATCATTTCGAATGATATGTTCATAATAATTGCGATGCCATAATCGTTTGTCAGGTGTGTTATTTCTTAAATTAATGCTTTTGGTCGTGATTGTTTTGAATGCGCCGATGATGCGGGGAGGGCGGTTCGCGAACCGCCCGTACGGGGGTAGGTGATTTCGATGATGGCGTGGAAATGGTTAGGCATAATGCAATATATATTGAATTGGATATGGGGGTATTGTTGTTCGATTTGTTGGCATGCAGATTCGATTGTTTGGCCGATGTCGTTTAAAATCATTTTGTTGTTGATGATATTGCCGAATATGCATTCCATATTTTGTGCGCATATTGTTACAAAATATAAACCTTCCTGGGAGTAATCGTATCCTTGCAGGCGGATGCTGCGACGATGATGTAATTGTGGATTGTAATTGTTCATAGTTATTCTTATTTTGGTTGTAATGGCACAAATGTATAAAAGAAAAGCCGGAAATCAAAGGATATCCGACTTTTTTATGGAAGAGACAATATCTATTATTGTCTGTAGTTTACTAATTCGTCAGCGTTGAACTTCTCGATGAAGCTGTGATGTTTTTCTACTTCGGCTTCTGTATAGTTCAAGTATACTACGGCTGATTTGCTGAATAATTCAGGTGCTTTGGTTGCATCCTGGATCAACAGGTGAGCCATGATACAGTCGGCTGCCATTTCCATCAGGCGGCGGGCAACGAAGTCAAGTAATTCTTGATTTTGTGCTTCCTTCACCTTATTCATGCAAGCTTCCAGCTTGTTAGCCATTTCTACCAGTTTTGCTTTCAGTGGTTCCATTTCGGCAGAACAGGGGATAGCTTCAAATTCGCGGATCATCGCCAGGTAAGAACCGTTTGTTACATAACGGATAGCGGCAACTGTCTGCAACTGTGTCGTACCTTCATAGATGGATGTGATACGGGCATCACGATAGATACGCTGGCAAGCATATTCCAACATGAAACCTGATCCACCGTGAATCTGGATACAGTCATACGCATTCTGGTTGGCATATTCTGAGTTCATACCCTTTGCCAACGGAGTGAGTGCATCGGCCAGTTTAGCATATTTCTTCTGTTCCTGACGTTCTTCCGGAGTCAGTTTGCGTTCGTGTGAAATATCATCCAGTGCTTTGTAGATATCCACATAGCGTGAAGTCTGATATAACAGTGCACGACCGGCATCCAGCTTCGCTTTCATGATAGACAGCATATCGTAAACTGCCGGGAAGTCAATGATCGCTTTGCCGAACTGTTTACGTTCTTTGGCATAAGCCATTCCTTCGTTGTAAGCAGCTTGGCTCAAACCGACAGACTGTGCAGCGATACCCAGGCGGGCACCGTTCATCAACGCCATTACATATTTGATCAGGCCTAATTTGCGATCGCCGCAAAGTTCAGCTTTTGCATTCTTGTAAACCAATTCGCAAGTAGGTGATCCGTGGATACCCAACTTGTTTTCAATGCGGCGAACGTCTACACCACCCTGTTTCTTGTCGTAGATGAACATAGACAAACCACGTCCGTCTTTCGTTCCTTCTTCCGAACGGGCCAGTACCAGGTGCAGGTCTGCATCCCCATTGGTGATAAATCGTTTTACACCGTTCAGGCGCCAGCAGTTTTCTTTTTCGTCGAAGGTCGCTTTCAGCATAACAGATTGTAAGTCAGAACCGGCATCCGGCTCGGTCAGGTCCATAGACATGGTTTCTCCAGCGCAGATACGCGGGATGAAACGGTTATGCTGATCTTCGTTTCCGAATTCATATAATGTTTCAATACAATCCTGAAGCGACCAGATGTTACCGAATCCGGCATCGGCAGCAGAAACTATTTCAGCACACATGGTGTACGGAGTGATCGGGAAGTTCAAACCACCGAAACGACGCGGCATGGTCATACCGTTCAGGCCGGCTTTCACCATTGCATCCAGGTTCTGTTTTGTTCCGGAAGCATATTCCACACGTCCGTTAGCGCAGTGAGGACCTTCTTCGTCGACACCTTCGGCGTTGGGGGCAATGATCTCTCCGGTGATTTCCCCGGTGATTTCAAGCACTTTATCGAATGAATCCATTGCATCGGCATAATCCTGCGGTGCATAGTCGAACTCTTCTTTATCTCTGTAATTGCGCTCTTTCAGTTCGCAAATACGTTCCATCATCGGATTGTTCAAGTGATACTTGAGTTCCGGTATGTCTGTATAATAATTTGCCATCTCTTTACTTGCTGTTCTGTTTGTAATATTTAATCATCTTCGGGATCACTTCTTCAACTGTACCGTTGATAACATAGTCGGCGATCGTGTTGATCGGAGCGTTCTCGTCGTTGTTGATAGAGATGATGATACCTGCATCCTGCATACCTGCAATGTGCTGTATCTGTCCGGAGATACCGCAAGCGATATATAATTTCGGACGAACTGTTACACCTGTCTGGCCGATCTGACGGTCGTGATCGCAGAAACCGGCATCGACGGCTGCACGGCTGGCACCTACTTCGGCGTGAAGTTCTTTAGCCAGTTCGAACAATTTGTTGAATCCTTCCCTCGAACCCATTCCGTAACCGCCGGCTATGACGATCGGAGAGCCTTTCAGGTTGTGTTTTGCCTTTTCTACGTGACGGTCGATCACTTTTACTACATAATCCGTTTTCGGGACGAATTTAGCTACGTCGTGCCGGATCACTTCGCCTTTATAATTTGCGTCCAGAATCTCTTTCTTCATCACACCTTCGCGAACGGTTGCCATCTGGGGACGGTGTTCGGGGTTGATGATGGTAGCAACGATGTTACCGCCAAATGCCGGACGAATCTGGTACAGCAGATTTTCGTAAGTGATACCTGCTCTTTTATCTTCGTGAGGACCGATTTCCAATGAAGTACAGTCGGCAGTCAGACCGCTGGTCAGTGCAGATGATACACGAGGACCCAGGTCGCGACCAATAACGGTAGCGCCCATCAGGCAGATCTGAGGTTTTTCTTTCTTGAACAAGTTGATCAGTACGGAAGAGTGGGGCAGGGAAGTGTAAGGGAACAAGCCCGGTGCATCGAACACATGCAGTTTGTCGACGCCATAAGGCAACACCTGGCTTTCTACACCTTCGAGGCCGCTACCGGCAACAACTGCTTCCAGCTGGCAGCCTAACTGATTCGCTAACTTACGACCTTTGGTCAGAAGTTCGAGACTTACATCGGCAACGGTTGTGCCTTCAATCTCACAATATACAAATACGTTATTCATAATCTTATCCGATGGTATGGTTAGCTAACAGTTCAACAATCATATCTTCTATATCTTTGTCCGAGCCGGTCAGCGTTTTACTTTCCTTAGCCTGGAACACGATATTCTGTATAGTCTTTACCTTTGTAGGTGAGCCGGATAATCCGCATTGAGGCAGGTCGCCGTTCACATCAGCCACACTCCATTCGGGGATGTTCAGATACGGGCGTTTTTCGTATAGTTCAGGATACTGAATAGCTTGCGGGCCATTGGGGTGGCAGGCTGTCGGTTGAGCCGCTTTTTCCTGTGCACCCATGGCACGTTTGTATTTCTGTACCAGTTTGGCGTTACGCGGACGACAGGGAGCTGCCGAGCCGTTTACTGTGATTACGATAGGCAGCGGGCCTTCTACGGTTTCCACGCCTCCGTCGATATGACGTTTTACGGTGATACGGCGTGCTGCTTCATCCACATTCAGGATTTCTTCAGCATACGTGATTTGTGTCAATCCCAGCTTTTCAGCTACCTGGGGACCTACCTGTGCAGTATCTCCGTCGATAGCCTGACGGCCGCCGATGATAATATCGTACTCGTTAATTTTTTTGATAGCCGTGGCCAGGGCGTATGATGTAGCCAGTGTATCGGCTCCTGCAAAGGCACGGTCGGTTAACAAAAAGCCGCCGTCTGCTCCGCGGTATAAACCTTCACGGATAATTTCGGCGGCACGTCCCGGGCCCATAGTCAGTAATGTCACAGTTGATCCGGGGTAA
Source organism: Parabacteroides caecihominis (assembly GCF_023656785.1). Lineage (NCBI taxonomy): Bacteria > Pseudomonadati > Bacteroidota > Bacteroidia > Bacteroidales > Tannerellaceae > Parabacteroides > Parabacteroides caecihominis. The sequence goes on along the minus strand of NZ_JAMOKS010000065.1, from coordinate 13,388 downwards.
GCATCTTTCAGGCGAAGTGCCTGCTCCAATGCGTTCAGGTCTTCCGGGTTAAAGATGGCAGGAAGTGCGGCGCGGTTTACCGTTCCGTCTTCTTTCATCGCATCCTTTCCCACGTTGCGTGTGTCCGGAACCTGTTTCGCTAAAACAATAATTCTTAAACTCATATTAATAGGAATATTAGATTTCTATTGTCTGAAAATTAATTGGTAATTAGTAAAAAAATTACCGATTGCAAAAGTAGTCAAACATTCTTTATCTCAAAGAACTTTAACCTGAAATCTGCACACTTTAGGGTTTTTTGAGCACTTGACGGATACTTTTTCTGTCTGTTTCTTTGCTGTTAAGAAGATAAATTTTTATCTTTGGAGCAATTAAAATCTTAGCGTATGAGCAAATGGAGTTTTCAACAGGAATTAAAGAGAGAGGAGAAAGAACTGAGCAAGACTCGGAAAGGGAATCTCAGTAAGTTCGTTTATGATTTGGCAAAGGTAACTTTTACAGGTGTCGTGATTGGTGGAGTCATTCAATTGTACGAAAATCCTCATGATTTCGGAGTTTGGGTAATGGTCGGAAATGGCCTGTTTAGTACGTTTTTAATTGCATTTTATGCTAATAAAATACTTAAATGATATGAGCGAATATATTAATTCATTAACAGTTGTCTTTATAGTGATTTCAGTCGTTATGGGGGCTTTGATCTTATGGACATCATTCACTAAGTCTGGCAAGAAATGGATGAAAAATTTGTAAAGATCCATTAATCTGTTTACATAAAATTCCCGCTTCTTCTGTTTCCGGTACTGGGACAGAGGAAGCGGGAATTTTATTTGAGTAGTTTTTATTGTTTGACGGCTTTCATATCCAACCGTTTCACCACCTGCCCATATATAATCAGAGCAACGGCCGAAACTAGCGCGATCGCCCCGAAATAATACCATATATAATGTGCATGTGCACTGGCAACTACCCACTCTTCATGCGTGGCGAACAGTGTCGGTTCCGGACAGTATTTGCTTAACAGGAAGCCCGATAAGCCGAATCCGAGTATAGATGACAGGAAGGAGTGAAGGTGGCTGAAACCGAGGTATAAGCCTTCTTCGCCTTTGGGTGCCTGCAATGAGAAATATTCAAGGAAACGGGGAGAGATAAATGTTTCCGCTAGTCCCTGGAAGACAATCCCGACTACCATCATGAAAGCTACCGGATGCATACCGAGGATAGTTGTGTTGCTATCCAGCATATTTCCCGATGCCATGCAAAGAGCGGAGATCGGCATGATGAACATACCGAATGTCATAGAGGTAAGTGCGGTTTTCTTACGCATTAACTGGGTAACTAAGTTTACGGTCAATACTACAACCAGCGGATTCACGTTGGCATACCAGGAAGGAGAAGCTCCTTCGCCGGCCAGGCGTAAAACGTATTTAGGCATGGTTGCATACAGTTGGTGCTGAACCATCCAGAAACCAGAAATAATAAAGATCAATATGATCAGGCGACCGTTTGTACAGACTTTGATCAGTGCCGTCCATATTTGTCCGAAAGTTTTTCCTTCACCGGAATGTTGGCTGCTTTTATAGAAAAACCAGATCGCTATAAGAGCCAGGAATGTCATTGAAGCGGAAAAATAGTTGAGGGTGATCAACCCCTCGTTCCCTAATGCTTCGCGCAACGGTTTTACAATGGTCTTGCCGGAGAAGGCTCCTATATTTACCATTGCATAGAAAATAGAGAAACCTTTGGCACGGGTTTCGGGAGTTGTTTCTTTGGCTACAGTTCCGGAAATTACACTTTTGATAAATGAACCTCCGATAACGATCAGTATCATGATCGGGATAATTCCATAACGGAGATTACTTTCGAGCAATCCGGTAAATGTTGTTGTTGTCCCGTATTCAACCAGTCCGGCTGACTGGAGCCAGGTAGGATAAAGCCCCAATCCGGCATAACCGATGGTCAGCAAGGAGAAGGCCAACAGCATGGAATTGCGGAATCCGATCTTATCGGCCAATGCACCGGCAAAAGTCGGGAGGAAGTAGAGGAATGCGGAGAATGTTCCGGCGATGGTTGCCGCTTGTATGTCGTTGAATCCGAGGATGCGGCTGAGGTAGAGTGTTATTACGATAAATACGCCATAGTAGGCGGCACGTTCAAATAGTTCGACGGTATTGGCTACCCAAAACGCTTTACTGAATTTGATTTTCTCTTTCTTTGTCGTTGTGTTCATGCGATAGTTATTTGTTTTTAGAATTAGAATATGAAATGTAAAAACGCAGGTATATGCAGATGAGAAAATTAGAGCTGCGTATACCTGCGTTTATTTACATCTTGTGTAAGTCTTTTATTTCTTTACAGTGTAAGTTTGATGAATCGCTTTGTCGAAAGCTTTCCAATGTTCGTCGGTCATGTTACCGGGAGTAAACAGGGCAACACCGGCCGCACCGCTTTCCATCGATCCGCGTACCGCTTCTTCTATTTCAGAAGGGATCAGACCATGTCCTTCCGGATCTTTGATGTTAGCTTTGTTTTGCCAATCGTGGCAGATGAATAAACCACTGAAAACAGGTTTTTCTCCGTTCACAGAGTTTACTTCTTCCTTCGTCACTTCGCCTACCCAGGTAGCGTCTTCCAGGTAGAAGTCGTTGTAGTTCATCGGGAAGAATGCGTCGATATTCCATTTATTCCATTCCTGGCGAACCATCCATTTGGCGTGTGAGTCAGGACCGGGGAATACGGCTGCACTGACCTTTTTACCTTTAGCGTGGACTGTATCTGCAATGCGATCCACCAGCTTAGTGATCAGGTCACAACGGAACTGAGCCCATTCTTTGCATTTGGAAGGATCTTCTACTGATTTAATGTCTATACCGGTAGCAGCCTTGAAATCGGCTACACATTTGTCGCAATAGCAATAATCGGCAGTCGGATATTCTTCGTTCATAACCAGGCCGTATTTTTCCCAAAGGCCTTTGGCGAGGATTACGTCTACATAACGGATATAATCCAGATGAACGTAATCTACTTCAGGAATATCGGCTACTTTGCCGTATAGATCGGTCAGGAATTCGGCTGTCCCTTCATGGTTTGGGCAAAGGCATTTGTAATAAGGAACGTACGCCTGTACTTCGTAAGCTGGCTCGCCTTTGCGGTTTACAGCATACAAGGTTGAATCCATGCCGCCTTGTAACATGGCCGGTATCCAGGCATGGTATTCCATACCGTTTGCGTGAGCCACTTTAGCGGCACGCTGGATTTTTTGTAAATCATGTCCGGCGTTGTAGCACATACCATCCAGTCCATGCGATTTCCATTTACTAAAATCGGCTTGTAAGGTCTCTTCAGTCGTGTTGCCACCTTCACCTTGCCAGCCGTACACTTTGATTTTTGCTTCCGGTGCTTTGTTGCAAGCCGTTGCCAGAAGGGCAACGGCTGCTAAAGCTAAAAATACTTTTTTCATTCAGATTGTTTGTTGTTATTAAATTTCACAAGCACAGAGTGTCGGGATCAGATTGCGGTCGCCGTAAGCATTATCTACGCGGGCCACATTGATCCAGAATTTACTGTCATGCAACCATTCCAGTGGGAAGGCTGCTTTACTACGAGGATATTCATGCTTCCATTCATCGGCGGTTACTTCATATTCCGGATGAGGAGCATTTTTGAGCACATTGTCTTCTTTAGAGGCTTTGCCTTCTTCCACTTCCTTGATTTCTTTCCAGATGCAGTCCATCACTTCGGCAAAACGGTCGAGTTCGGCTTTGCTTTCGCTTTCGGTCGGTTCAACCATTAAGGTTCCGTGTACCGGGAATGAAAGCGTAGGAGCATGATACCCGAAGTCCATCAGACGTTTAGCGATATCACCTTCGTCGATGCCTGAAGTTTCTTTTACCTTGCGACATTCCAGAATCAGTTCGTGACCTACACGGCCGGTTGCACCGGTATAAACGATTCCGTAGGTATCCTTAAATTTAGAAGCCAGGTAATTTGCATTCAGGATAGCTGTTTTAGTAACAGTTTCCAGTCCTTCCGAACCAAGCATGCGGATATAAGCATAAGTGATCGGAAGGATACCTGCACTACCATAGGGAGCAGCAGAAACTGTATTCAGATCGCTTCCCCAGGTTACCGGATGAGAGGGTAGGAACGGTACCAGATGTTCGGCAACACAGATCGGACCAACGCCCGGACCACCACCACCGTGAGGTGAAGCGAATGTCTTATGCAGATTCAGGTGACAAACATCAGCTCCGATAGTTCCCGGATTGGTCAATCCTACCTGAGCGTTCATATTGGCACCGTCCATATATAACTGTCCACCACAAGCATGAACAATATCACACATTTCTTTGATGTCTACTTCAAAAATACCGTGGGTAGACGGATAAGTGATCATGCTGGCTGCCAGGTTGTCTTTGTTGGCTTCTGCTTTGGCGCGGAAGTCTTCCAGGTCGATATTACCGTTGTCGTCGCATTTAACAGTAACAGTCGTATAACCGCACTGGATAGCACTGGCCGGATTTGTTCCGTGGGCCGATGCCGGAAGCAATACGATATTTCGATGTCCCTGTCCGATGCTTTCGAGATAAGCGCGGATGACACGAAGTCCGGTATATTCGCCGGCGGCACCTGAGTTCGGTTGTAATGTAACACCTTTGAATCCGGTGATCTCTGCCAGGTAGCAGCACAGGTTTTCAATCAACTCCGTATAGCCTTCTACCTGTTCTTCCGGAGCGTACGGGTGAATATTCATAAATTCAGCACGGCTGAGCGGAAGCATTTCAGATGCAGCGTTCAGTTTCATCGTACATGATCCCAGGGAGATCATCGACTGTGCCAATGATACGTCTTTGCGTCCCAGACGGGTGATATAACGCATCAGTTCGGTTTCCGTATGATATTTTTTGAATACATCTTCCTGAAGGAAGTCGGAAGTACGGGCGAATTTCTGATCGAAATAAGTCTTTTCCGGAATGGCTTCTTCCAGCATATAGTCTTTTCCGGCAGCACCGGCGAAGATGTATAGCAGCACTCCGATATCGGTCGGTTGTGTAGTTTCGTCAATACTGATGCCCACTTGTCCGGCTTCGAAATAACGAAGATTGACCTTGCATTCCAAAGCGATTTCACGCAGTGCATTTACAGAAACGTGAGCCGGCAATTCGATCTTCAACGTATCGAAATAATCCTTGTTCAGTTGTCTGTAACCTAACTTTTTAAGTTCGGCTGCCAGGAATCCGGCGGAAGCGTGGATGCGTCCGGCAATGTTGCGCAGACCTTCTGCTCCGTGATATACGGCATAGAAACCGGCCATTGTTGCCAGTAATGCCTGTGCGGTACAGATATTTGAAGTTGCTTTTTCACGTTTGATATGCTGTTCGCGTGTCTGCAAAGCCAGACGGTAAGCCGGATGTCCGTAAGCATCTTTCGAGATACCGATGATACGTCCCGGAATAGCACGTTTGTATTCGTCTTTTGTTGCAAAAAAAGCAGCAGAAGGACCGCCGTAGAACATCGGAACACCAAAACGCTGGCTGCTGCCGAATACCACGTCTGCTCCCCATTCGCCCGGAGGAGTCAGCAAGACCAAACTCATCAGGTCGGCTGCTACGGCTACACGGGTTTCGTTGGCGTTCGCTTTTGCAATGAATTCTTTATAATCTTCAATCGAACCATCCGCATTCGGGAATTGTACGATAGCTCCGAATACATCCGGTGTAAAGGTGAATGTCTTATAATTTCCGATTACCACGTTGATACCTTGTGGTATCATGCGTGTTTTGATTACGGCCAAAGTTGATTCAAATACATTTTCATCAACAAATAGCGTATTAGCTCCGGCTTTTGCCTGTGCACGGCTGCGGCTTCCGTAGAACATGGTTGCAGCTTCGGCAGCAGCAGTCGCTTCATCCAGCAAAGAACAGTTGGTTAGCGGTAGAGCAGTCAGCTCGCTGATTACAGTCTGGAAGTTCAACAGTGCTTCCAGGCGTCCTTGCGATACTTCTGCCTGGTACGGTGTGTATGAGGTGTACCAAACCGGATTTTCGAAGACATTACGCTGGATAGGAGCAGGGCAGATAGTATCATACCATCCCATTCCAATGTAAGACGTAAAAACTTCGTTCTTGGATGCCAGTTCGGCGATATGTTCTGCAAACTCCCGTTCAGTCATTGGCTCCGGAAGATTCAGAGGTTCTTTCAGACGAATATTGGCCGGGATTGTCTGGTCAATCAGTTCGTCAACCGATTTAACACCGATGGCTTCAAGCATGGCCGGGATATCTTCCTCTGCAATGCCGACGTGGCGGTTTACAAATTTATTTGTGTCCATAGTATTTAATGTGTTTATAAATAAGGATTGTTTAATTTTTCGTCAATAACTCTTGTTTCCGGTCCGTGTCCGGGGTAAATGACCGTTTCATCCGGCAATGACAACAATTTGTCGTTGATGGCGGCGATCAGTACTTCTTGATTTCCACCCCATAAGTCCGTACGGCCGATACTTCCAGCAAATAACGCGTCTCCAACAATGGCAAAACCGTTCTTTTTATTGTAGAAAGCCACGCTGCCGGGAGAATGTCCGGGAACTGTCAGGACTAATAATTCCGAATGTCCGAATTTGACCACTTCATTGCCGACCAGCTGTTTCTGTACCGGGATTTCTTTGAAATGTCCCGGCAGTCCGAATGCCTGTGCCTGTTTGTCGGGTGCAGGGAGTTGTTCCACATCGAGCCGGTGTGCCTGCGGGGATAAACCATACGTTTTATATATAAACGGATTCCCGAAAATATGGTCCAGGTGTAAATGCGTACAAAGCAGATGTTTCACTGTCAGTTTATTCTCTGTAATGAAATCGCTCAGCTCTTTTTCTTCCGACGGGCGAAGACAACCGCAGTCGATGATGACAGCTTCTTTGGTGTCATCATACAACACAAATGTATTTTCCTGGAAATAATTGAATTCAAAAGCCTTTATTGTAATCATAACGGTACGTATACTACTTTTTTAGTTTGAAAAAATTCTTCTTTGAAGTGATCGCCCAGTTCAACAACGATTGCCTGTTTTAGGAAAGCCTGTATTTCGTGTTGCAACTCACCGCCTTTCAGACATATCAATCCGTTGGGCAATGCGTTCTGTTGCTCTTTCTTTACATTTTTGCGGGATATCTTGACCAGGTCTCCCAATGGCATGACTGCCCGGCTGACAACAAAATCGAAAAGCTGTTTTTCCTCTTCAGCCCGGCAGTGACGGAATGTTACGTTCTTCAAACCGATAGCTTCCGCCACGGCTTGTCCGACCTTGATCTTTTTTCCGATACTGTCAACCAGATGAAATTGTACTTCCGGAAAGAATATAGCCAACGGAATACCGGGAAATCCTCCGCCGGTACCGATATCCATAACAGATGAACCATCCTTAAACTTCATCATTTTAGTTAATCCCAGCGAATGAAGGACATGATGAGGATAAAGATTCTCGATATCTTTGCGTGATATCACGTTGATCTTTGAATTCCAGTCAGTATATAAATCGTACAGAGCTTCGTATTGTGCAAGTTGCGTTTCGTTCAGCTCCGGAAAATAAGTTTTTATCAGTTCCATAGATTATGTTTAAAATGCCAGATGTGCAATCGGACTTTCTTTTTTAAGCAGATATTGTATTTCTTCGTAAGGAAGATGTACATTCGTTGCACCGACTACATAGGCGGCTATCTCATATTCGTTAAATGTATAGGTAATGCCATTGTCGTCAATCAGGAAGTTTCCGTTCGGGAAAATCTCGTCGATACTGAAGAACCCTATATTTTCCAATTCTTTCGGATTTTCCACGGTATTTTGTTTGGCAATTCGGTCTATAAGGATTTGTGCCAGGTCTTCCTGAAAACCTTCGATAAAGATGTCGTCTTCCTTAATCGGGTTGCCTGTTTTCATATCTATGACATGATTCGTAAAAGAATGGGCGCCATGAGCACCACCTGTGTAATTTTCAAAGTTGACAGTGTAACTTAGGATGTCATTCTTATTGTAGGCTATATCATCGGACGACATTTCAAAATAGGAGAACCATGCTCCGACCGGAGTTTCGTCGGCTTTTGCTACTTCTGCTTTATATTCGTCTTCCAAATCTTTGTAGTTGTTCAGGTAATCTTCGGTATATTTGGCAGTTGCTTCTTCGGGGGATAAGTTTTCGTAACCATCTCCGAAGTAAGAATACACAAATTGCTGTTGTATCTTTTTCAGGATATCTTTATTGTCGTATTTTGCCGGATAGGTGAAGTTTATCTGAAGATTACAATTCGGATTTTCCGGGTTTTCCAGGAGGTGATATGTTTTGTCCACACTGATCGAATCGAATGTCACATCGTTATCCGTCGTCTTTTTTGTCCCGATATTACAACCGCTGACAAATACACTTATGAGAAAGAGAACTACAAGCTTTTGGCATAATTGCGTCTTCATTGTGATACAGATTTAATTTTATACTTTAAAATGCAAATGTACATGTTTCTCTCCGAATTACCGAATTAGTTTACCGGTTGTTTTAGGTAATCCTATTCTTTTTACCGGTAGTAATCTGTTTTTGGCGTCCTCATAAATGTTTTTGACGCCCTCATAAATATTAATGACGTCCTCAAAAACATTTATGAGGCCCTCGAAAACAAAATACTTACTGATCAAATAACAATGGTTACATGTATTTCTATTGTATACATGTATATTTTTAGATGAAAAATTGATTATTTAAATCTTCTGTGTATCTTTGTTCCGCACATGAAATGCAAGGTGTTGCTTCATGAGCATTTTATAAGTTAGACATAAGCGTTTTTTAATATTATTTGACATCGAAATCTCGACAATTTCACCCAACAAATAATAGTACTGTAAATGCAAATGTTCTTTTCTGTTTATACACAATGAGATAATTGTAAAGTTGTTCGTGTATATAGATAAGAGCGTGGTACTGTTATACATATTGTTGGGGGGCCTGTCGAGAGCCTCAATGTCTATATATTGACAGTATCCACGCTTCTTTGATTTTTCCAGGCTACAGTTTATAAACTCTTTTTCTCCGGTATTCTGCAGAGCGGCATTTTACGGAAGTTTCTTCTTACAAAAATATCATATATTTTTCAGATGTTATTCATCTTGTTGATTTTCATGGAACTTTAGAAGTTTTATTAAGAAATGGCGATGACTGTTTATTGTCTGGTAACATCTGTCCGGTACGAGATGTTTTTTGCCTTAAATGAACTAAATCAAGGTTTACTTGTTGTAGTAATGTAACGGTACTGATTCCGTTTACCACCAGGGTGTAAAAATTAGCATATAAAGTTTATTGAAAAAAAGTTATTCCGGATTCATTATGTGCGTCCGGATACCAGATTGTACTTGTCTGAAAAAACAGATCCGGACTATAACCACCGGACATGAAATCAAAATAATTAGATATATGGCGAAGATAGAAATAAAAAACTTATCTATCCTTTTCGGTTCAGAGAAGAGCAGAGCGAAAAAGATGATACTGAAAGGAAAAAGTAAACAGGAAATATTGAAAGAAACCGGATGTACAGTTGCTGTCCGTAACGCAAACCTGGAAATTGAAGAAGGGGAGATGTTCGTTATCATGGGATTGTCCGGTAGTGGAAAGTCTACTTTGTTGCGTTGCATAAACCGGCTGAATGAACCGACAATGGGAGAAATCCGTGTGAACGGGATCGACATAACACGTTCGTCTGATAAGGAATTATTACAGATACGCCGGAAAGAACTGGCAATGGTTTTTCAGCATTTCGGGTTATTACCTCACCGTACGGTATTAAGTAATGTTTCGTTCGGTCTGGAATTGCAAGGTGTTCCTAAAGAAGAAAGGGAGAAGAAAGCACAGGAGAGTATCGAACTGGTCGGTCTGAAAGGTTACGAGAACCAGCGGGTCGATGAACTGTCCGGTGGCATGCAGCAACGTGTCGGCCTGGCCCGTGCACTGGCTAATAATCCGGAAGTCCTTTTGATGGATGAGGCATTTTCTGCATTGGACCCATTGATCCGTGAACAGATGCAGGATGAGTTACTTCTTTTGCAGGAGAAGATGAAGAGGACAATCGTTTTTATTACGCATGACCTGGACGAGGCGATTAAGTTGGGCGATCGTATTGCCATAATGAAAGATGGCGAAGTCGTGCAGGTCGGCACACCGGAAGAGATACTGACTGATCCGGCGAATGCTTACGTAACACGTTTTACAGAAAGTGTGGACCGGGGACGCATCGTAACAGCTTCATCGATAATGCTTAAACAACCGATCGTTGTAAGGATTAAAAGAGACGGTCCGGAAGCGATCTTTCGTAAAATGCGTGAAAAACGATTGTATGCACTGCCTGTTATCGGAAATGACGATCAGTTTATTGGTGAGATACAATATAAAGATGTATTGAAATTGCGGAAAGAGGGAAGCAAGGATGTCAGTTCTATCGTACAGAAAGAAGTGCCTTCTGTCCTTGAAAATACCACGGTGGAAGACATGCTTCCTTTGCTTCCGAAAGTACGGCAGGCTTTACCTGTTGTCAATGAAAAAAATCAGTTGGTGGGTGTTGTCTCTCCTTCTGCCATCATCATTGAGATGACCGGGAAAGACCAGAAAGAAATAGAAGAAATAATTCAAAACGCAATAGATTTATGATTAATATCGGAAAATATATAGAAATCGTCATCAACTGGATGACGGAACACTGGGCACATTTTTTTGATGTCGTCAATAATATTATCGGTGGTTTCATCGAGACCTTTCAGCATGGATTGTTATGGATACCTTTTTACATTATGATTCCGGCCTTAACGGTACTGGCCTGGTATAAAGCCGGTAAAGGGACAGCTGTACTTACGTTGCTGGGACTTTTCCTGATCTACGGGATGGGATTCTGGGAGCAGACGATGCAGACCGTAGCATTGGTTTTATCGTCTACCGTAATTGCCCTCATTCTGGGTGTCCCGCTTGGGATATGGACGGCTCAAAATCGTATTGCCGCTAAAATAATTCGTCCGGTTATGGACCTGATGCAGACAATGCCGGCTTTTGTTTACCTGATCCCGGCTGTCTTGTTCTTCGGTCTGGGACCTGTGCCGGGTGCTTTTGCCACGGTGATATTTGCCATGCCGCCGGTTGTCCGTTTGACGGATTTAGGAATACGGCAGGTTCCGGAGGATATCGTTGAGGCGACCCGCTCATTCGGAGCAACTTCCCGCCAGCTACTTTTCAAAGTACAGCTGCCGTTGGCGTTGCCGACGATTATGACGGGAGTGAATCAAACGATTATGATGGCGTTGTCTATGGTGGTGATTGCCGCAATGATCTCCGCCGGAGGTTTGGGGGAGATCGTATTGAAAGGTATTACCCAGATGAAGATCGGTCTTGGATTTGAAGGCGGTATTGCCGTTGTGATCCTAGCCATTGTACTGGATCGTATAACTCAGGGGTTTGTTCGTAAGAAATAAACCTGCGTGATTAACTGTAAAAAGAAAAATTGTATGAGAAGATTATTTATACTTATCAACCTGATCCTGCTCCTGGCTGTGCTCATGTTCCTTGCCGGTTGCAGTCGTGCCAAAGACCCGAAGGAGATTTCGATCGGCTATGTGAACTGGTCGGAAGGCATCGCCATGAGTTATCTGGCAAAGGCAATGCTGGAGGAACAGGGATATAAAGTGACTTTGAAGAATGCCGATATCGCTCCGATCTTTACCTCCGTCGCTGCCGGTAAAGTCGATCTGTTTCTGGATGCGTGGCTTCCGGATACGCATGTCGACTATATGAAAAAATATGGCGACCGTCTGGAAACGATTGGTGTTCCGTTTGAAAATGCCCGTTTAGGACTGGCTGTTCCGTCTTATGTAACGATCAATACGATAGAAGAACTGAATGCGCACAAAGAACGTTTCAAAAATGAAATTATCGGAATCGATATCAGTGCCAGCCTGATGAACCTGACGGAAAAGGCTGTTGATGAATACGGATTACAACTGGCATTGATGCCATCCAGCGGGCCTACCATGACGGCGTTCCTGCAAAAATCGGTTGAACATAATGACTGGATTGTCGTGACAGGCTGGACACCTCACTGGATGTTTTCCCGTTATGACCTGAAATTTCTGGAAGACAGTAAAGGTGTGTTCGGTAATGCAGAACATATCGAAGCCGTTGCTACTAAAGGCTTTTCCGAAACTCACCCTTACGTTGCGGCTTTCTTTAAAAACTTCAGGTTTACCAATGAACAATTGAGCGAACTGATGGATATAATGGAAGAGTATCCTTTACGTGAATCGGAGGGAGCAAAAGTTTGGCTGCAAAAACATCCCGAAATAGTTGATTTATTTTTACCTTCGCAAACGAATAAATTAACTCAGCTAAACAAATATGAAACAGATCGCGAAAATAGCCTGCCTGTTGTTGGGATTGGCGATGAGCAGTCCTTTTATGAAGGCGGAAAGTAAAAAGAATATGAACATCGTATTTATAGGAAACAGTATTACCCAGGGAGCGTTAATCGCTACTCCGTCGCATGACGCTCCTCCGGTGAAAGCCGCTTTATACCTGACAAAACAACCGTCGGTCACTTCTGTCAAATATTCCAATCAGGGAGTAAGCGGCTGTACGACTACCGATTATCTGCCGACAACGGAAACACTTTTCCCGAAGGCGAAGGAGGCTGCCGATAAGTTTGCGGACGAGACTTGGGCGACCCTTGTCTTTTCCATCATGTTGGGGACGAACGATAGCGCGATTACAGGTCCGAATGGTGCACCGGCCTCTCCTGAAAAATACGAAGAAAACATGAAAGCTATTATCAACCAGTTACTAGCGTTGTATCCCAGTTGTAAAATCGTTTTGCATCGTCCGGTATGGTACAGTCCGAATACATATAACGGTGCCATGTATCTGAAAGAAGGTTTAAACCGCCTGCAAAGTTATTATCCGGTATTGCAATCGTTGGTCGAAGAGTATGCCAAACGTTTTCCCGGTCAGGTGTTTATGGGAGATACGGAGGCTTTCGATTATTTCAAGACCAATTATCTCACGGATTTAATACCGGAAGAAGGTAATGCCGGTACGTTCTATCTCCATCCGAACGAAAAAGGGGCAGCCGTATTGGGGGAATATTGGGGAAAGGCGATAATGAAGGTTGTAGAGTAAATATAGAAAAAATTGAGCTATCTGCAAATTATAGGATGAGCCAATTAGTGACGGTGCCTTACAGGCTTACATTGACACCGTACGGGCGGTTCGCGAACCACACGTGTCCACTAAAAATCATTAACACTTCCCTTAACTAATAGTTCTATAGCTATTTGCAGCTATATTTATTACGTATACTTTTGAAATGAGTGTATATTTACATT
>NZ_JAMOKS010000064.1:0-19013 GCF_023656785.1 Parabacteroides caecihominis | reverse complement strand
ATCCTAGTTCCAGCAGAACTATGTAATTTATACAAATAATAACACCTCGCTTTACTCCCGAAAAAACAACCGATGCCACAAAAACACCGGGGATATTTGTTTCTAATTCATAACAATATCTCTTATTATTTACTTATCTTTGCTAAACTTAAAACACAATAGCCTTATGAAAAAGAAATTAGTCGTACTGACCGGCGCCGGCATGAGCGCCGAAAGTGGCATTTCGACCTTTCGTGACTCCGACGGTCTCTGGGAAAAATACCGGGTGGAAGATGTTGCAACCCCCGAAGGCTTTGCTGCCAACCCAGAACTGGTCCTCAACTTCTACAACCAGCGACGCAGGGAATTGCTCAACACTAAGCCCAACGCAGGACATATCGGACTGGCTGAATTGGAAAAGGACTTTGACGTTCATATCATTACACAAAATATCGATAACCTGCACGAACAGGCAGGAAGCAGCGATGTGATCCATTTGCACGGCGAACTGATGAAATCTTGTTCCGTCCGCGACCTGAATACGACTTACGACCTGTCACCCGAGAATCCGGATATCCATATCGGAGACAAAGACCCGCACGGTGTACAGCTTCGTCCGTTCATTGTCTGGTTCGGTGAAGCGGTTCCAATGATCGACCCGGCCATGCGTATGGTAGAATCATGCGACATTTTCGTCATCATCGGCACCTCCCTCAACGTCTATCCGGCTGCCGGATTACTGAATTACGTACGCCGCGGCCAACCGATCTATCTGATAGACCCGAAAGACGTAAACACATACCGGAATGATATTCACTTTATCAGAGCCGGAGCTTCGGAGGGTGTTAAACAACTTACCCAATTGTTAAAACAATAACGTTTCAATTCGACATATGAAAAATATATTACTCGTTGCTACCGTTTTAATACTTTTTATCTCATTAGCGATTCTGTTTCATATGGATAAAAATGTTACTCCGACTGAATTAACAGTACCTTCTAAAAAAACTTCTGTTAAAGACACGACGGAACTTATAGCTTATAGGATTCCAGTAAAAAAGGAATACAGCGATACTTTTTACAATGCAGCTGAAAACATGTATAAAGATACAGATTCTCTCTATTCTTTTGTCCGATTATATATTGACGATGAAAAATCAGACACAAACAATATATTTGTTTTTGAAGAGTATATAAATAAGGAGGCGTTCGAACTTCAGATGAAATCCGAACGTTATAAAGCTTTCAAAGATACTATTGCCGACATGTTATATATGTCGCTGGACAGTTGTATCAAAAGAGGCTATGAGTAAGTGTTATTATCAAACATCGGGATACATTCAAACAAATCAGAACCGCAAATCAAAATCTTTTATCCAGGGTACCAGCGGAAAAGGATACATGGTATCCGGTATTCCTATATCCGTGGGAGTCGGAGGGATAAATGAACTTTCACGTCCTTTCATCTTCAGGCTTTTTGAATCAAGTGTTACGATTGCATAAAGAGAATCTTTGTACGGAACGGTATATTTCAGAGACGGCTTTTGCTTGTTTATATCTTCGCTGAAACGTTCCGGACAGGCATACTTCTCTCCCACCCATTGGTTGGAAGCACTGTTGATCTGGATATAGGTAATGCCGTTGATCTCTTTGGTATAATTCGTATGATCGTGTCCGCTGAATGCTGCTATCACTTTCTTAAAACCGCATCGCTCATTTTCCGCCTCCAGGATTCCCCGCACCAGTTCCCTGTTCTGTACCGTATTCTCAAAACATTCATGAGAGAAAAGAATACACCGTTTATCCGTCGACACCAGGTCCTTTTTCAACCATTCGAGCTGCTCCGGGTCCAGATGTTCACGCTGGCTCGTATCGACATAGAAATTTCCATTCTTATAAGGGATATACTTCCCGTCGACAAACAGATTGTTCGGATCAAGCACAATGAAATGGAAATCCCCTTTATCAAAAGAATAGTAACGGCTCTTCATCCCGACAAATTCCATATACTCTTCCTTGGTACAAATATCCATATCATGATTACCTAAAACATGATACTTATCTCCCGGAAACTTATCCCACAAATCTCGGAAAGGAATATTAGCCTCTTTAGCAAAACAGAAGTCACCCAGCTCAATAATAAAATCGACCTTATTTTTAGCCGCAGCCTCCAAAAAGACCTGTAACCGATGTTCCCCGTCATGCATTATATCCGGATGAATATCCGATATAACACCAAACTTCAGCCGCCCGGAGCCTGATGCCTCCGTTTCAAGAGCAACTCCTTTAGCTTTTGCCGCTGCCGCAACCAGGGAGAGCATACAACATTCAAGAAAATTACGACGTTTCATATTGCTATCTTATTTAACGATGCATAAAAGTACGAATTCCCATCATATATATCTGTATTAATAAAGGTATTTTAGAGGTCAACCACCCTATCACTCACATAAGGATAAACTTTATCTGCATTCTTAAAGTCTTCCGGTTTAGGTGCCGGTGGAAGAAATTCACTCTTGACACCTTCTACGGTGATCTGATTGGAATCTAAATCTATGGTAACAAAAGCATAAAGCGCATCTTTGTATTCGATCATATGCCCGTTTGAATAATGATCGGCATCGTCTGTCCAAAAGTAGGAGGCACTATTAATTTGGAAATAATGAACACCTTCGATTTTCGAATATGCATCCACATGATTATGCCCACAAAAACAAGCTATTACCTTTTGGTTATTCTTATCATTTATCTCACGGAACAATGCACGGACTTCTTCCCTGTTAGGACAATAACCTTTGGCCACATCATCCAGTCCCTGATGAGAGAAAAGAACTATCGGTTTGTCTGTTTTAGCCAAATCAGTCTTCAGCCATTCCAACTCTTCCGGTGATATCAGATCACGGTCTACCCCCCACTTGGCACGAAAATAATTACCATGGTCAAAATCAAAGAACTGTCCATCTTCACGCATATAGTTCAAGTCCAAAACGACAAAATGAATTCCTCCGAAATCGTAAGAATAATATTTTGCAGGCATTCCCAAAACCTTCACCATAGCATCTTTAGGAGTATGATCCATGTCATGGTTACCGAGAACGCTGTATCTCTTCCCGGGAAATTGTTCCCACACTTTCCGGATCGTATCGAAGTCTTCTCCGTGGGATAAATCTCCCAATTGAATAATAAAGTCCGGATTCCAATCCTTTGATGCATCGATAAAAGCCTGAAGCCGTCTGGGCGCATCGGATTGCAAATCCTGATGAACATCTGATATCACACCGAAACGGACCTTATGAGAGCCCGGTTCTTTTTTACAGGAAATATTTAATGCCAAACAACAAAGTCCGGCAGACATTTTAGTTATAAATTCTCTTCTGGTTACCATAATAAACAATATATTTTAAGCTTATTTGTTATTATCTTCGTGTAAAATATCTCGTATAGCTTTCTCTAAAACCTTTGCCTGTCGTTGCATGCCAACGTCTGAAGGATGAACATAATCTACCCATGCATCCGGATCAAAATCCAGTTCATCATGTGAAACATAGAAAACAGACGGTACACCTTCTGCCGTCAACGTCTCGAACGCCTTTCGGGAAGCTCTGTTCGTATGATCATAATATTCGAATTGTGTCGAATCGGTTTTGGCGTTACTATAACCGGCATGTTCAACAAGCAGGATCGGAGTTTTATCTTTCTGGCGAAGTTGTTTAACAGCACTAACGACATGCGTATAGATCGTTTCATAATCGTCATCCGGAAAATTAGGCATACAATCCAGAATATACAACCGGGCATTCAGTTCACCGATAAAGCCCAATACATTTTCTTCCAGTTTACCATTACCGGAAAAGCCAAGATTAATAACCGGACAATTCAATGAACGCTGTAAAATATTAGTCCAGGCCATCCCCGGACGGGAAGCACAAGCTCCCTGTGCGATAGATGTGCCATACACTACAATGGAAGGTTCTTCAGATGCAGGGACAAACTCAACACTTTCATCTTCCGCCACACCGATTTCCATCCATTTCACCCCGTTGTAAAGAGGAAGAAGCAGCTTGTATTCGAAACCTTTCTTCCGACCAGAGTGCTTTTTCATGTGATTATATGAATAGACTACCGTATCGGCAAAAGCATAATTCCCGAAACAAAAATCCCAGGAATGATTGTCATCCATACGATAAAGATCAATACCGGAAACGCCCGTTGCCGGCATATGAGGCATAGCGAAACCGCCTGTTACCTGATATCGGATTTTAATCTGCGGAGCATTACAGAAGAAATGTATCGACAATCCGGCAGACTCCCGGGAAAGATTCCAAACTTCCTTTCTCACAACATCTTTCGCCCGATCAGGCAACCGATGGTATGAGTTCCCTATCTCATGGATAAAACCCTGGTTCTGTATAACAGGGAAACCGCAGGTAAGCGGATCAAACCATTTCCATTGTGCCACAGCAGGCAATACTGCCAGAAACGAGATTAAACAAGACAGAATATATTTCATACATATATATTTTAATAACAGAAGAAATTATTATAAACCAATGAGAATTCTATTCGCAGTCAGTCGGTACTACCAATAGAATTCTCATGAAAGCTATATGAACCTTACCATCCAGGATTTTGTCCCAACTCCGGATTCAATGTCAATTCATTCGTCGGCAGAGGTTGTAAATAATCCCTGCCCAGGTTAAAGCGATATCCATTATCCATTGCCGGATATGATTTAAAAGGATCGATATAACCGTTTTCATCTTCACCCAAAACACTCCAGGCTTCAACAAAAGCATCTGTTGTATTCGGATAATTCTCCCACTGGCTTTTTACTGCTCCTTTGGGCTTTTTACCAACCATCACTTCATCAACAACAGCCCATCTGAAAATATCGTCTCTACGGAACCCTTCGCAGGCAAATTCGACTTTACGTTCCCTGCGGATTTCATTCAACAGCGGACTGATATTTTTAAACTCCCAATTCGGATCAGTTACGATATTATTCATATTCAACAATCCCTCGTTCATGCCGACTCTATTACGTAACGCATTAATTGTCCGGTCAATATCCATTTGTGTGATTGTCCCTAACTCCGCTTTTGCTTCCGCATAGATGAGCAGAGCCTCGGCGTAACGGAAATAAATGGTTCCAATAGTACTTTGTTGATTTATACATTCCGTATAATTTGTATTAAATCCTTTATATAATTGATATCCGGTCGGGCAACTATTAGCGATAACTCCCTCAAAACCAGGAGTAGCAAAGAAGGTATTATTGTCTGTAAAAAGTATATGCTTTCCATCATCGACAAAAATTGTCTGATTCAAACGGGGGTCACGATTCGCAACAACATTCTTCAACGTTTTATCACCCTGGTACTTGTCAGATACAGAAATAGGCTTCCCGTCCATACACAAATAAGAATCGACCAGGCTTTTGGTCAAACCTCTTCCCGCACCATAATAATAGGCACCCCAACGAGTATACTGTCCGTCATTAACAGAATATTTACGCCACAGTAAAACTTCTTTATTGGAACTATAATCTCTTTGATTGAAAAGATTTGTGTATCCGGCTTCTCCCGTGCAATCAGCCAGCTTCGTATTACCGTTCGATTCAGCCAATGTTATCAAAGCATTCGATGCCTCCGCCGCTTTTTGGATAAATTTCGTGCCATCAGAATTTACAACTTTAAACGGAGTATTTTTAATTCCATGATATTTCTCCCAGGTTCCTTCATATAAAGCAATTCTTGCCTGCAACAATAAAGCGACCTCTTTAGTGATCCTTCCCGTATATGACGGCCCTCTTTCCGGTAAATACTCTATTGCCTTATCCAAGTCAAGCATAATAGAATCGACCACCTGGTTACGAGGTAAACGTCCCTCATACAAAATATTGGACGTATTATCCAATGGCGATGTTATCCAAGGCAAATCACCAAAAGTCTTCAACTTCCCGAAATAAAAGAGCGAACGAAAGAACAAAGACTCTCCGACATAAACTTTTACCTGATCCCAGGGCGCATCCACTTTGTTGTAGTTAGCCATAAAATAATTGATATTACGCAAAGTCGCCCAGTCATTGACCGCCCAGCCGCCTCCGGAGGCCGGATTTGTAGCTTCTCCGTTCATGCGGGTATTATAATTATAGGCCACCTGTGTATCGGTCCCATTGTCGGCATCTAATCCATACGGGCCAATTGATCCCCAATCCCCATAACTATTCAACAAATCGCTCCTGTTATAAAAATTATTGGTATACAGTTCTAGGTCGTTCGCTGTTTTCCAGAAATTGGCATCACTGATATTCACGATCGGACTTCTCTCCAGAAAGTCGTCATTACACGATGAAAGTAATAAAAACAGAGAAGCTGCTATCGTATATAATTTGAATCTAAACTTATTCATATTCACATTTTCATATAGTTAAACAATCAGAATGTAATATTCATACCCAAAGACCAGGTACGCTGTAACGGATACAGTTTTCCGTCAGTAGCGGAGAATTCCGGATCAATATTATCGATCAGACTTGTAAATGTTGCCAGATTATCAACACTTGCATACACTCTTAAACGTTCAAAATTGATTTTACTGATCAACGATTTCGGGAAAGAGTATCCCAACTGCAGATTTTTAATACGCATATAAGCTGCATTCTGTAAATAGCCGGTCTGTGTCTGCGTATTCTTATTATTCTGCGAAGACAAATAATATTTGGGGAAATATCCTCCCGGATTATCTTCCGACCACCTATCGGTATGAGTGCTCAAAACAGAACTCTGCCACTGGTCGCCTACAATCCCCCAGAATATATTTGAGTTAAACCATGCATCACGTTTTGCAACACCTTGCATAAAGATTGAGAAATCAAATCCTTTATAATCGCCACTCAGAGTTATACCATATGAGAAACGGGGAGTCGTATTGCCGATCACCTTCTTATCCCCCGGATTCTCCAAGGTATTATCTCCCCAGTCAATCTTATTATCTCCGTTCAAATCTTTATAACGGATATCGCCCGGAGTCCATGTAGCATGTATTTTTTCCTGCGAAGGAGCTGATTTTATTTCTTCTTCCGACTGGAAAAATCCAACTGTTTCATACCCCCAGATATCTCCGACCTTACGTCCTTCATACCAGGTCGTATTCAATCCGGTGGGATTCGGATATTCTGTAATCTTACTCATATAGTCGCTCAATACAAAATTCACCCCATAATTAAATTCACCGACACGATCTTTCCAACCGAGAGACAGATCGAACCCTTTTGTCTCCATGGATGAATTATTTGTCTGGGGAGAATTTGCACCTATAATGGAGGGCAATACTTCTGCCGGACCGACAAAGTCTTTTGCCGAACGTTTATACCAGTCAAATGTAAAATTCAACCGATGATCCAGGAAGGTCATATCCACACCAAAGTCTATAGTAGTAGTGGTGACCCAGGTCAGGTTCGGATTAATAAGCCCCGGATAACTGACATAAGCATGTCTGCCATCAGAAAAAAGCCAGTTACTTTTTGTCGGAGCCGTTGTCGACATCGACGGATAAAATGGATAATAGCTGTCAGTAAATCCTTGGTCACCCAATGAGCCATAGGACACTCTGAACTTAAATGTATTCACATAGGTTTCTATCGGTATCCAAAAATTTTCTTTCGATAAAACCCAAGCTGCAGAAACACCGGGATAGAACTTGTATCTGACATCTTTCAGAAAACGGGAAGTCCCGTCATAACGCCCATTCAACTCTAACAGATACTTTTCCTTATAATTGTAATTGATTCGTCCGAATCCGCCACGGATAGCCAACTGGCTGGCTTTATCGCTGATAGAAGGAGATGTACCATAAGTTAAAGACAGGGAAGGTATGTCATCCGAATACAGATAAGAGTTACCGGAATATTGTTCCAGATTATCATAAAGTTCCTGAGTATATCCTACCATCGCTTTAAAATAATGATCTTTAAACTTTTTCTCATAAGAAGAGAAGAAGTTGATAACATGGTGCTGATTTTTGTTATTCGTTCTCGAAAAACTGTTAGGAGAAGTTCCGGAATACAAGGAAGTAGCTCCACTCGGATTAGTCACATATAATGTCTTTACATGGTCAGACTTATCGATATAAGCTCCGTCGAAAGTGTAATTGGCGGTAATATCCCATCCTTCCAAAGGAGTAATGACAAACTCTCCTGTCAGAATAGCCTGATCGGTCGTTGCCTTTGAGCGACCACCTTCTTCCTGCAAACGGATATCACTCGGATAAGAATAATAACCGTCCGGATTGTACAACGGTGCTGTAGGCCATTTTCTAGAGATCTGATGCAGATAGTTACCTCCGGTTTTCCCTGAATACGTATTGGGAGAATCCGTAGTTGAACGTGAATAAGATCCGCGCATATTAAAAGTAAGCCATTTCGTCAAGTTAACCGAAAGGTTAGTTCTCATGTTATAACGCTTATAGACATCATCGCCATAATTATATAAACCGTTCTTCTGGTTATATCCAAGACCTACGTAGTAATTGGTTTTATCCGTACCTCCGGAAACCCCGATATTATGCTGCTGGCTGAAAGAGAGATCTTTAAAGAATATATCAAACCAGTCATTATTACCATTACCTGTCCATGTCAGCCAATCATCCGTACCTGCTGCCGGATTTGCAATGGTCTCGTCTTTCATGATCCCGGCTTGATAGTCCTTGATGCGCTGAATGTTTTCATTAGTAAACGGCCTTGCTATACCTGCATTATCTGCTGCCTCATTATAAAGATTTGCAAAATCAAGCGAATTCAGCATATGCGGCAAGTTTATAGGTTGGGCAAATCCAAAATTATTATTATATGTTATAGTCGCTTTCGAGCTTCTTTTTCCTTTTTTCGTATTGATAATAATAACACCATAAGGGGCACTTGAGCCGTAAATAGCTGTAGAGGCAGCATCTTTCAATACGGAGATACTTTCTACATCCTCCATATTAACGGTATTGAGGTCTCCTCCCTGTATCCCATCAATTATGACTAAAGGTGATTGCGATTTCGAGACCATATTACCACTGTCATCCAAACCAAACCCGGTATATCCACGGATATTGATCGATTGTTTTCCTCCCGGAGCTCCACCGTCTGATGATGAAATATTCAAGTTGGCAACTGTCCCCTGTAAAGCTTGAGAGATATTCGTTACAGGGCGACTTTCCAGAACATCCCCTTTCAATTGGGCGACAGCACCGGTCAGATTTTCTTTCTTCATTGTTCCATATCCGACCACCACAATCTCTTCCAAATTCTGAG
The DNA here is from genome assembly GCF_023656785.1 of Parabacteroides caecihominis. Lineage (NCBI taxonomy): Bacteria > Pseudomonadati > Bacteroidota > Bacteroidia > Bacteroidales > Tannerellaceae > Parabacteroides > Parabacteroides caecihominis. Next base: position 9,736 of record NZ_JAMOKS010000064.1, on the reverse strand, counting down.
TGTCTTCCATCAAAACAACATCCAGTTTTGTCTTTCCGGCAACAGACAGTTCTTTGGTTTTATAACCTAAATAAGTAAAGACCAGCACTGCCTGATCATCCGGTACTTCCAGTGAGTAATTACCGTCCATATCCGTCACCGTTCCCCGGGGAGTTCCTTTTATGAGGATCGAAACGCCTAACAGAAGTTCCCCTCTGTCATCTTTTACATTTCCGGTTATCACTTTCCCCGTTTTTTTTACGGTCTGGGGTACTTTAAAAATAGTAATGTGCCGGTCGTTAATGGAAAAAGACAGGTTTGTGTTTCGCAATGCCTGGGTCAGCACCTCCTCTATATTTCCATTTTTGATATTTACTTTTGCCCTCACATGGCCGATATCACTATCCTTATAATTAAATAAAAATTCACTCTGTTCTTCTATTTCATTGAATATCTCGCTCAAAGAGACTTCTTCCATATTCATTGATAGTTCTGCATTCTGCCCGTAAGAGTCAATAGCCTGCAACTGAAAAATACATATAAATAAGATGATCAATGTGATTTTCATAAGAAGCAATAATCTTTTAACCTCTTTTGTAAAAGAGATTTCGTTGATCCATATAATTTTCATATTTTTGTAAATGAATTAAGTTAACTAATTGTCAATCCCTGCTATTTCCAGTAGCTTGAATTGACCGGTTAATTTCTCGAAACTGAACCGGCTGCTCCCTCCAAGAATGGCCGGTTTTGTTTTTTCCAAATAGTATATATGCTTATCTCTTCTGTGTTTTCATGGCTCCTTTCTTTTTATTTGTTAATACTCATGTTAATTGATCACATAGCTCTCGCCCTGTTTCTTCCATCTGAACACAAGGTTCTTCTTCATCAGGTCGAGTATCTGATCGACTGTCAGGCTTTCATCGAAAGAACCTGTTACTTTCTGATCGCCCAATGCTTCATTCGACAGGATGATCTCCACTTCATACCGCTCTTTCAGCATATCCAGGAACTCCCGGAAAGGGACCGACCTGTATTTTATCAAATGGCTCTTCCAGGCCGTAACCAGGTCCGTAGAGACATTCGTCATGTCTATTTTATTATTGGACTTATTGAAGACCAGCTGTTGGTCAGGTTTCAAGACAATCTGCTGATCCGGTGTTTCAAAACGGATCGAACCTTCAACCAGAGTCGCCGTTGTTATGTCTTCTTTCTTATAGTTCTTTACATTAAAAACAGTTCCCAATACGGATATTTTTGAACCATTCAGGTCCACCACAAAGGCTTTCTCTTTATCTTTCGTCACCGTAAAGAAACCTTCCCCATCCAAAGAGACTTCGCGGACCTGTTCTCCGTACGAACTGGAATAAGACAACTTACTGTTTTTATTCAATGATATTTCTGTTCCATCCGGCAGTTCAAATGAAGAAATGGAATTTCCCGTGATATAAGAATAATATTGCAGAGGAGCGGTAGCCTGATGCCCACCCATCCAATAACCGGCAATGCCGATAATGACAGCAACTGCGGCAGCACCGGCATATTTTATCCATAATTGTCGAACCACTCTCTTTCGCTCTGTTTTCCGGATTCTTTCCAACAGCATATTATAGGCAGCTTCCGGATTACGGAGTTTCACGCCCGCAACCTCCGCATCCCAGTATTTCTTAATTTTCAGAAAAGAATCTTTATGGGCATCAGACGAAGAAAGCCACTCTGAAAAGACAAGAATGTCTTCACAGGATGCTTCGCCTGAAAGGTTCCTTAAGATGATTTGTTCTATTTCGTGATCCATACAATTTCCAGTACTTTTTATCTAAGTACCGAAAATTGAATTTTACCCTTAATCTATATTGAAAATTTTCGCGATTTTTTTCATCGCATAGGTAAGTTGTGCCTCCAGCGTTTTGACCGATATCCCCAAATGCTCCGCTGCATCCTTGTATTTCATGCCGTCTTCACGCACCAATTTAAAAGCCAGTTTTGACTTGGTCGGTAGCTGTTCGATCGCTTCATTTAAGGTATCAATCAATTCACGGGAGATATAATCGTCTTCGGGCGTCGTTTCGGTAAAGGCAAAAAGTTCAATTGGCACTTCATCCAGGTCAACAGTCAAAGTTTTGTTATCCCGCAAATACTTCAGAACCCGAAATTTGGCTATCCGGTAAATATAGGCGTCGAAATTAGTAATTTCCACTAATTGCTTTCTATTCTCCCAAAGAGCGAAGAAAACATCAGATACCAATTCTTCTGCTATTTGGCTGGATTTTACATACATAACAAGATACCTCATTATCCGGTCGGAATAAGAGAAGTATAAAGATTTGAACGCAGGCTCAGAGCTCTTCGTTGCCAGATCTTCAAGAATAGCTTGAATATTAGTATCTCCCTTTTTCAACTTAATTAAGTTATAGCCTTTTCACTTTTCAAAAGTATACAATTTTCCTTACATTTCTATCCTACTCTCAAAGCATAGGTGTTTTACAAACGAAATAAGGGACTTTCGTCGATGAAAGTCCCTTATTTCGTTTGTAAAAGATATATGTTTTATTTTCAATCCTCAATGATCAGGCGAAGCCCTACATTATTCACTTTCTGCCAGGGCAGATAAGCACGGCGGGCTGTTGCCGTTGCATCTTTCGGACGGTCTACCCAGGAACCGCCACGGGCAACTACCTGTTTTGCTTCCAACGTTTCCTGTGACTTGTCATTATAAGGGTACGGAGCATATATCGAACGGGTCCATTCCTGTAAGTTTCCGTGCATGTTGATCAGGCCGAACGGATTTGCCTTATAGGTATATTCTTCCGTCGGGATCATCAGACCGTCGTTGACCGTTTCAACCTTCGGCATATAATTATAATACGGGAACCAGGGATTATCCTTCTCCATCGGTTGGGGATCGATACCTGTAACGGCCATCTTTTCCAACTGTACATCGGCCAGGTTCTCATACGGTCCGAAGTTTGCGTCCATAGCACCATACCAAAAAGGCTGGTCGCTACCACCACGGCAAGCCCATTCCCACTGGACTTCGGTAGGAAGCTGCACGTTCAGGCCGGTCTTTTCTGAAAGCATCCGGCAATAATTCACCGCTTCCTCATAACTTACACGAATGACCGGTTGGTTCGGTTTATTTGCCGGATAACCAGGAGTCGTATGATCTTTCCAGTGCTGTGCGTAGATACGGCTGTCGTGGTCGGGAACCAGTGCGTTATACTGCTCATTGGTCAGTTCCTTTTCAGACATCCAGAAGCCTTTCTTCACTTCTGCCTTAAATTCAGGAGCCTGATCGAGATAACCGTCATTCGTACCCATTACGAATTTACCTGCCGGAACACGGACAAAGGCGATTTTCACGCCATCGGCAACCTCTATTTCCTTGCGTAACGATTTTTCTTTCGACAACATCTTCTGAATATCGTCGGCAGACAAAGGCCAGCCCTTCATCTTTACCTCTTTATGCTTGACAGGAGCAACCTTTTCCGGCAATTCGGGTTTGATCTCTCCCTTACTTTTCAGCAAACTTGCATAATCAGCCAGTTCCTTGCGCCAGTCGGCACCGGCACCATTCGCATACTTATTGGTCAGTTCAAGGCGACGGCTATACTGTTCGTATCCATTCAACGGATCAGCATCAAATTCGCCACGTCCCGGAGCGTTCATATCGATCCACATCGTGAGATGATCCCATTCGTTATCAGTCAGTTTCACATTATAATGGCCACGTTCCAACATACGGACGATTTCGCTGGTAGAAGCATGATATTCGTAGGGAGTCATCACATACATATCCGCTTCCGGTCCCTGACGGTTTACGTACGGATGGAAGGCCAGATAACTCTTCTGGAAATAACGCGTACCGCTCCAGTCGGTTATACCAACCGAAGTCGTGTCTTTAAAGTTCGGCCGTCCGGCTTTGCTTCCGTCATGGCAAGCCACACAGGCACGGTCGAGAATCGGTTGTATCTCATATTTAAATGTATAAGAACGGACACCACCATCCGCTATCTTCAATTCATGCGGTTTGCGGGTAGATGCGGCAACCCTTTTCGGAACCGGGATCGTGTTCTGATCTTCATGGCAGCCCACACAGGATACCACTTCGCCCGGCATACCGGTCAACCAGCTACGCATCCATTGTACGGCACGTCCGTCCGCATCGAGCGGTTGGAGGGAGACAGGCGTATTGGCCGGAATCTTAAAGATAGCAGAGCCATCCTCTTCTACCGGAACGGTTCCCAGCAGACGCTTGATATCCCATCCGGCCTGGATACCGTGATTATAATGGTCGGACAGCGTTCTGCGATAAGCATATTCATAAGCATATACACGGAATGACTTGATCTGTCCGCGGGGAACGCCTCTCAGTCCTTCGCCTTCATAAATATCCTGGATAAAGACAGTCGCTTCCTTTTCATTCGGTTTGATACGGTCCGGGATTGCCGGAGGTACCGGAGTACTTTTCACCGGAACGGAATAGATCATACCGGCATCGTCGGCATTGGCAACCAATGTCAGGTTATCATAAATATCCACCAGATAGATTCCCCAACGGCTGTACGGAGACAGTTTGGCCGTTACCAGGAAAGTCTCGTCGGTCAGCGGATACGGTTTGATGAATTGCGGCCACACACCGTTTACCAGTTCATCTTTTACCTCCGGAATGATCGGACGCCCACGGAACGGCAATTCCTGTATCATACCTTTCTCTTCCTTACGACTCTTTGCCGGATCGAAAATCATCAGACGGCCGGAACGGGCAACCCCGTGGTGACCGGAGATAACACCGACAAAGCGGTTCGTCCGCTTCGGCAGCGGCTGTACGTCGAAGATACTGTTCGGGAACATGGAACCGCTACCATATAACGATTTCTGTTCGGTTCCGTCCGGATTCATATGCATCACGATACGGGAGAAATAGTGAGTCAAATCCGTATATTCCCAACGGACATACATCACCTTACCGTTTGCCATCACCACCGGATGCCAGTTCGCATCCTGGTCGAATGTCAGACGGCGCAGGTCACCGTTACTGGGATCATATAAAACCATATTACCCACTGCATCACTACCGTTTACGCAAGGTACGCCCTGATAACCGATATTGGAAATCGCCAGCATACGTCCGTCGGGCAGATAGGTCGCATCAAAGAACTCCAGGTCAGGCTCCGGAATGTTGGTTACCTGCCGGGCCTCGCCGCCTTCCAGATTGATTTCGTGCACCTGCCATCTGCGTGTCGTATCCAATGCTGTAAACATCAAGCGTTTCCCATCCCAGTTCAACACCAGGTCGGTCACGGAGGAACCCTCTACAGCCGGTTTATAAATAGTCTTTTCCTGAAGGTTTCCGCTTTTCAGGCCAGACAATTCCACCAGTTCCGCTTTAAAATTCTTACGGCTGGCAGAGCTAAGATTCGACCAGTTGTTCGGCTGGATACCCAGGCTTCCGGCTCCGACAAAATTGGCCCGTTCTCCAAGATTGAATTTAACGGTCAACATCTTATCGACATTCACATCCGGGCTCATCAGCATCAACTCGCGTTTCAGGGCCAACGCCTTATTAGCCTTGTCGAGTGCTTGTTGATCTCCGGTATAGATTCCGGCAAAACCTCTGGACAGCAGAGACTTCAATTCACTGAAACGTTTTTCAGCCAGATTTGCATCAAAACCCGAACTCTTTTTCATGATACCCAAAGCCTCCTGAATAGCTTCCGGTTTCATCCATTCCAGTTCGGCCTGTATTTCCAGTACGGAAATCAAACGACCGGCCAGACTCTTATAAGCCTGCATCTGTTCAGACGGTGTAGCCAACGATGCCGCCTTATTCAATTCAGACTGATACCAGGAGTTGTTCTTCAACTCTTTCAGCATAGCATCCAGGCCTTTCTTCGTCCTGTTCAGCTGTTCGGACGTAACTTCTTCCTTTGTCTCACAACTAGGTTGTGCAGATAACGCGCTTCCCCCCAACAGGCAGAAAGCCATACATCCTGTAATTAATAATTTCTTCCACATAGGCGATTATTTTTTAGTAACAAGTTTGTCTAATTCTTTTCCGTCCAGATATTCTTCATCCTGCGAATTATACAGGCCATCCATAATATAATGGGCATCCGGGAATACGGATAATATCTTACGTATAGTTTCTGTCTGCCCGGATTTATAAACCGGAGCATTCGTATTCCATAATTGATTGTGAATATCTTTTTGGGGGACGGAAATAAGAAGATCCTTTATATCCATCTGTTTCAACCGGGAAAGATTACCGTCCAGGTTCGCTTCATCGTTCAACAACAAAGATAAAGCCGGAGCCAAGGTAAAGTTCGGACGGTTCACCTCATTTACCAGTTTCTGCAACCCCTCTATGGTATCCGGAGTACGGGAAACGGCTTGCCGCAATACCAACCGGATATTCTTTTTCGCAGCATAATCAGACAAAACCTGGAACGATTCTTTCAGGGAAGCATAGAACTGTTCCATCGTATAATTATTCTCAATGGTCCGCTGGGTAGAAATCAGCAATTCATCAGCACCCAGTATTTCCATCTTGTCAATAACACGCATCATGATATCCATGCTCTTCTGATAGAAAGGAGGATCATTATTTACGATCCTCAAATCGGGATACAGGTTCAATCCGGAAGTCAAATCCACCGTTATTTTCAATTTCTGGCGTCCCAGCCAACCGGATTCATGCTTCAACGCTTCTTTTTCCTTATTATTCAGATAACGCCAGTCAATCACCACACGGTCATAATGTTCGAAGAAAGTCGGACGCGACAAAATCTCTTCCTTTACATCCGAGATATTGCGTAAAACAAGCGAACGCCCCGTAACATTCGGTACCGGGGTACTTTCCGGCATAACGGTTATATCCGCTTCATGATTCAACCGGACACGGAAAATGCGCACATTACCGCCGGCAATCGTATTGGAGGTATTTTTACCGAAAGAGGTATTTACAGCCACTTTAGGCGTATATCCAACGGCTTTCATTTCTGAACAGTCTGTCGGTAATTCTTTCATAGAAACGATTTTTCCGGTCTTTGTCCGGATGGAAAAGTCCTTCGGCGTCCAGTGTTCGTTGGATATCAGAACAGTATATTCGCCATTGCCTCTGGAACAGGTTACAAGACTTAGTTCCGGGTTGGTTTCGAACAGTTGTACGGAAGAGAAAATATCTCCCATCAATGCTTTCACATGGTTTAATATCGGGTAGGGTTTATCCAGCGGCATTTCTTCCTTCACCTTGACAGGAAGTTCACATTGCGGTTGTTCGGTAACACCGTAAGGTGATGCAATAACAGTAATCTTTCCTTTTCCGGCATTCAACTCGATAGCGGCCGGCAATTCGTTCGATTTTTGCAGGATTGTCGCAGATGCCGGATAAATCAGTTCTGACAAGGTATAAGGAACACGCTCATTTAACGACTGTCCTTTGTAAGTCACCGGACCTGAGCACACGGTCGTTTTGTTTCCGGCACGGACACCGGCAATTCCGTCCGGCATGTTTTTCAGTGAACCGGCAGTGATAATCAGATGCCCGCCTTCATTCACATAAGTTTCCAGTTTATCGTTGATTTCTTTTCCCGGACGAAGCTCATCGGCAATGACCAGTACCGGATACTGTTGCAAAACCCATTGCGGCGCATCACTCATCAGACAATCGGCAATATCGCCATAAGGATTAGGAGCTATAAACCCTCTTTCATCTTTATAATAGGAAGCATCCTGATAACCGGGATATAAAATATCGAGCATCCCGTCCGTCAGATAATCCGGCAACTCATACGGCAGATTCCCCCATACTTTATAAGCCTGCCTGGAATATAGATGACGCGGGAAAGACCAGCCGGAAAAGAAATCGGTCATCAAAGCAACCGGTGTGTACATCACACCCGGATCACCGTATTTATCTACCCATTTAACCGCACTCTGCTGTATCTTACCGATGGGACTCAGTTTCTTGTCGTCTATCCGCATGGACCCTTCGAAACCGACAGCCACACAATCGTACATCAAATGAGTATAGATCAACCGTTTCAGCAACCCGAGCGAGGTTCCTTTCAGCGGACCGCCACTGTTATAGTCATCATCTATGCCGGTAGCATTCGAATCGTATGTCTTATATCCCCAACGGTTCCATACGGAAGCATTTCCAAACCAGTTAACGCCATATTGCTTACCGGCTCCGCGGATAAAGGAATAATAAATCTGCGAGTTAGGCAATCCCTGGGCCGTTTCCGCCCCTATCAATGTATAAACTCCTTCTTTCAGGAAATAATGACCGAAGTTCAGGGAGACGAGAGTTGCCATTTTATTTCCCAGCTGATCGCCCATTTCCTGGAAATGACGCTGGAAGTTAAAGTATTGTTGTTTACGGTCAGCTCCCAACGGATACATTCGCGGAGCAAAACTACCGACATACCGACCGTCCTGTTCACCGTTATCCATACCCAGCCAACGGTCGCCCAGTTCTTTCTCAAAAAGATCGAGTACGCCATCGGGAATAACGAACTGCGTCCAATATCCGCCAGGTCCCGAACCCGGGATATATCCCCAAAGGTCAAACAGATACAGGTTTCTTTTCTTTATCTCGGCAACGACTTCTTTCAGATTATCCTGAAAAACCAGCGGATAGGAAACCCACAAGATATCCCCGAGCTTATCCTTATCCACCCACTGATCGAGTTTTTGTTTATAATCGCCGGAAAGGTCACGTAGTGCTATAAACTGAATTTTATCATGAAAGAAAGAAGCATCCGGCGATTTCACATGATGACGCTGATAATCGGGATGGCGGGACGGGGTCATCTGATAGGGATACAGTTTAATACTGTTCTGTGCAAACGATCGGTCAGGACCTAGTAATCCTAACAAAATAATAAGCGTAAGAATCTTTTTCATAAGTATTTATATTGTTGTTGCGTTAACAAGCCCACAACCGATAAGCCGACCACTTCTTATCGCAACAAAGATGCATTTATATTTTGATATTTTATTACTTTTCGTTCATAAAAAAGCGAATAATCTACTAAATAGATTACAATCCTATGCGAATACTGATAAATTTTCGCAAAACGAACTAATCCAGAGAAGCCGGCAAATATTCTTTCAAAACCTGGCGAAGTTGTGCCAGTGCTTTCTTCTGATACAGTTTCACCGCGTTTACAGAGACTCCCATTTCTTCCGAAATCTCCACGTAGGTCAGATTTTTATACCGACTGAGTTCAAAGACCTTTTTATATTGAGGGGGTAAATCTTTCACCGCTTTACTTACCCGTTCTATCAGTTCCTTGGAAAGGACATAATCGAGCGGGGATTCATCCAATGAAAATAATGTATTCTTTTCTGCAATATTATCATCAATTTCAATATACTCAGGTTGATTTCGTCTGAGATACGACAAACATGCATTATGAACAGCCCTGACCAAATAAGCCCGAATAGAAGTTGTAATGACCAACGTTTCCCTGTTCTCCCATAACCAACGGAAGACATCTCCGACAATCTCTTCGATTATGTGTTTTTCCGTGATGTAAGAACGTGCTTCATAGCAAAGAAAAACATAGTACTTTTTGAATAAGCATTCAAAAATTTTATGGTTTCCTTGTTGCAACTCCACTAATTCATCACGAGTATCCATCATAACACAATAAAGACATTGCTATAAACCCCAGTATCACTTTAAAAATCAACACAATACATACCACATAAAATTTTAGTAAAAATCATGTGTGACTAGAAAAAACGGTCGTTT
>NZ_JAMOKS010000063.1:0-20415 GCF_023656785.1 Parabacteroides caecihominis | reverse complement strand
GATAACTCGCGATAGTTCATAACTCATGCTTTTGAATAGCCGAAGTTAATTTCTTTCTACTACTTAACAAAATTTCAAAGAACTTTTTCAAAGACTAGTTTTTACACAGTCTCTCGAGAGGGGATAAGGGGTGTGTTATCTTTTCGCCTTATCAGCAAGCTTTAACACACCCCCTGCCCCCTCTCAAGAGGGGAAAGGTTACTCCCATGACTATAATTGGATAGCTCATTTTTGGGGGCAAAGAACTATATTTGATATCTTCTGTGCAAGAATAACCTGCCAATGCCCCGGATTTCTCTGTTAATCGCCTGATTCCGCAGATTAGTCGGCGGTAAGCCGGAAACAATGTCCGAAAAAGCCTTTTACCTCCCATAAATACCCGTTCATCGGACAGGAACCGCCATTTGTCGATTTAATTTGCCGGTGTTTTGGATACTTTATTCTTTTGCAACCGTAAACAGTAACACGTTATATGATGACACGAAAAAGATTATTTCTGTTCCTGCTGGCCTTGCTGCCTCTGGTAATGGTATCCTGTGGGGATGACGATGATGATGATTTGATGGGTAAGTGGTATCGCGTATCCGACTTCGACGGTCTGGCACGTAGTGATGCTTCTTCGTTTTCAATCGGAAATAAAGGGTATCTGGTCTGCGGGTATGATGGAACAAACCGCCTGTCGGACTTGTGGGAGTATGATATGGACCGGGATTCCTGGACACAAAAAGCAACCTTCCCCGGTACGGCCCGAAACTCAGGGGTGGCTATGACCGTAGATAGTAAGGGTTATTTTGGAACAGGCTATGACGGAGCGAATAAGCTGAATGATTTCTGGGAATATGATCCTACAGCCAATAACTGGACGCAGAAAGCCGACTTTCCCGGAACGGCGCGTTACGATGCGGTGGCTTTCGGTGTCAGCGGAAAGGCCTATATCGGTTGCGGTTACGACGGAAATTATCTGAAAGATTTCTATGCCTTCAATCCTTCTTCCAACAGCTGGCAGCAGATCGTCAGCATCGGAGGTACGAAGCGGCAGGGTGCCACCAGTTTTGTTCTGGACAACAAGGCATACGTTTGCTGCGGCGTGAACAACGGGACTTATGTGGACGATTTCTGGATGTTTGACCCGTCCACGCAATCATGGACCCAGTTGCGCGACATTGCCGATACATCGGATGATGATTATGACGATGATTATAATATAGTACGTAAATATGGTACGGCTTTCGTGATCGACGGAGCTGTCTACCTGACCTGCGGTGAAAGCGGGAGCATACGTTCTGACACCTGGAAATATTATCCTGCAACCGATTTGTGGGAGAATGTAGCCAAATTCAAAGGTACGGCCCGTACGGTTGCGGTCGGCTTCTCCAATGGTGAGAGGGGATTTGTGGCAACGGGTAAAAGCAGCACTTACCGTTTTGATGACGTTTGGGAACTTCACCCTTATGAATACGACGATGATGACTATTAAAGGTAGAAAAGCTCTTTGGGGCTTGGTGCTGCTACCGGTACTTATTTTACTTATTTATTTCCGTCACGGAGAAAAGGGGTTTCCGGACGGCCGGCAACCGGAGTTGCAAACGTTTCAATTGGAGGATGGCTGGGGCTATCGGATCGTGATGAATGAGAAGGTGTTGATATATCAGCCCACCATTCCTGCAATTGACACGCTAAGGTCTTTTCCGGATGAGGCCAGTGCCCGTAAGATCGGTGCGCTGGTCCTGGAAAGGCTAAACAACAATGAAAATTTTTCAATAACAATTGATGATATTAAACATTCACTCTCTGATTTAGAAACAAACGATAATTCAACGTGAACGTCGGAAAGGGCTGCCAGTGATGGTCGCCCTTTCTTCTCTTGGTAACTAACTAAATAATACGTTTTATGAAGACATTAAACAAGCTATTTTCATACCTGATGATTTTATCCTCCGTGTTGATGCTCTCCTGCAAAGACAACGACGATATGGTACCCGATGAGGGGGAGGAAAATAATGTACCGATAGGTAAGTGGTCTCGTGTATCCGATTTTGACGGTGTGCCGCGTAGTGGTGCCTCTTCTTTTACGATAGGGAATAAAGGTTATCTGCTCTGCGGGTATGATGGAAAAAAATGTCTGTCGGATGTGTGGGAATATGATATGGAACGGGATATCTGGACACAGAAAGCCGCTTTTCCCGGTACCTCCCGTCATTTGGCTGTCGCGATGGCGGTAGACGGCAAAGGGTATTTCGGTACCGGATATGACGGAACGGATAGACTGAACGATTTCTGGGAGTATGATCCAGTAGCGAACAGCTGGACGCAAAAGGCGGATTTTCTCGGCTCGGCCCGTCATGGGGCTGTCGCTTTCGGGATTGGAAATAAAGGATACCTCGGTTGTGGCTACGATGAGGCCTGCCTGAAAGACTTCTATGCCTTTACGCCTCTATCCAATAGTTGGGTACAGATTGCCAGTATAGGCGGACTCGATACGATTGATAATATCGGGGGCAGTAAACGCAAGGGCGCGACCAGTTTTGTAATAAATGATATTGCCTATGTGTGTGGCGGTATTAATAACGGAAATTATGCAGAAGATTTCTGGAAATATGACCCTGCGGCTGAAAAGTGGACCCGGCTGCGTGATATATCTGATACTTCGGATGACAGCTATGACGATGATTACGATATGCTTGGAACTGATAAGGTTGCCTTTGTCATTGGCGGTGCAGCCTATCTGACTTGCGGTGGGAGCGGGAGCCTCCGTTTGGAAACATGGAAATATGTTCCTCAAACGGATTTATGGGAGAGTGTTGCCCGGTTTAAGGGAACGTCACGTACGGGTACGGTCTCTTTTTCAAATGGCGGAAGAGGATTTGTCGTAACCGGAAAGAACAGCACCAACTACTTTGATGACATCTGGGAGTTCGACCCCGATGAATATGATGACGATGACTATTAAAGGTCGCTCTTTCTCTTTTTAGCAAGATAGGACAAGTAGGTTTTCAGGCCGGAGGTTATCTTTGTAGCGAAATACAAAAGAATATGGAACAACGACCTGCAACAACGGAAGAGTATCAGCGTAAAGTAAATATCCTCGTGGAGTATATCAACAATCATTTGAGCGAAACAATTGATCTGGATATACTGGCAGAAATGTCCGGTTTTTCGCCCTGGCATTTCCACCGGATCGTAAAGGCATTCCTCGGTGAAAATATAGGTGCCTTTATCGTCAGGATGCGAGTCGAGACGGCCGCTCGGTTACTGCGTCACTCTGATATGCCGGTACAGGAAATATCCTGGCGCGTTGGATACGATGTACCCTCTTCCCTGTCGAAGGTGTTCAAACAGTTCTATGGTATTTCGCCGAACGGATATCGTAAAAACAAAGATTACATTATCATGAGACCATTAGAAATAAGACACGATTTGAAAATAGAAGCGGAAGTAAAAGAACTTCCGGCCTGCCAGATCGCTTACCTGCGTCTGTCGGGAGCGTATATGAACCTCGATTATTGCGGAGCCTGGCAAAAGTTATGGGGATTCGTGAAAGAACAGAACCTCTTCTCGGAGGGCATCGGGCATATTTGTATTTATCATAACGATCCCAAAGTGACCGAGCCGGATAAGTTGCGGACAGACGTTTGCCTTATCCTCCCCAAACCGGCGGAACCGCGGGGTGAAATAGGGGTAAAACAGTTGCCGGGCGGCAAATATGCTGTTTATCGCTACCAGGGTTCTTATGAACATCTGAAATCCGTATACGATACGGTCTATTCGCACCTGTTACCGGAAAGCGGTTATAAGCTGGCCGATGCTCCCGGATATGAAAAGTACCTGAACAGTCCGGCCGATACGGTACCCGAAAATCTGGTGACTGAGATTTATATCCCGATCGAATAAATGAGTATATTTGCCGGCGTGGAATCCTTTCAACTCATATTACCATCGCCGGCACTTGCTCCTTATATCAGGCATTACTGGCTGCTGGAAACGGATAGCATTGCTCGAAGTACCGAGCGTATTATTCCGTGTGGTAATATCCAGATGCTTTTCTACCGTGGAAATCCGGTCTCGCTTTCTTCCCGGCAGGATACCCGCCGCCTGGATAGCCAGTCCGTCCTGTGCGGGCAGTTCGTCGGCTTCTCCGACCTAAGCTATACCGGAAATATAAAGATACTGGCTGTCGTTTTCCATACCTATGCCGCCAATGCATTTTTTCGTATGCCGGTCAGCGAATTTTGCGACCGGAAGGTTACTGCCGATGAGGCAGGCGACCGCGAACTGCTGGAACTGGAAGACCGCCTCCTATACGAAGCAGACGACCGGAATTGTATCCGTCTGGTCGAACAATTCCTCCTTCGCCGGTTAAATCCCCTGAAATCGTATAACCTGGAGCGCATGCGTTCTGTGGTCTCGACGATCGACCGTGAAAAAGGGGAGATACGTGTATCCGACCTGGCATCTTCCGTCTTTTTAAGTACCAAGCAGTTTCAGCGTGTGTTTACCGGGCATATAGGGATCAGTCCCAAAGATTTCCTGCGTATAGTCCGTTTCCAGCATGCTTTGTATATGTTGCAGTCTGTTCCGGGCATGACCTTTTCGCGGCTGGCCTGCGAATGCGGTTTCTACGACCAGCCCCATCTTATCAGCGAGTTTAAAATATTCTCCGGCTATACGCCGAAGGAATACCTGTCCCTCTGTGCACCCTATTCCGATTATTTTTCTACCGAAAACGACTAATGTCCTTTTTTTCCAAGTTTGCCCCTTCAACGTGTCCTACCTTTGCATTGTCAATTGGCAGAAATAGTTTAACGACAAAAAAAGTGAATATGAAAAAGTTAGTTTCTTTCTTCGAGATCCCTACGGCAGATTTTGGCAGAGCCGTGAAGTTTTATGAAACAGTGTTGAACCTGGAATTGAGCGTGATGGAATGCGAATCCGAAAAGATGGCTTTCTTCCCCGACGAGGACGGCTTGGCTCCGGGTGCGATCTCATGGGCGGCCGACTTCCTTCCGGCAAAGAACGGTGTGCTTGTCCATCTGAATGTGGACGACATGGATGCAACGCTTGCTCTGATCAAAGCCAACGGTGGCAGCATCGTCCGCGAAAAGACAAAGATCGAATCCGAAGACCGCGGCTATTTCGCAATGTTTTCTGATAGCGAAGGAAATACGTTGGGATTGTATTCTGATAAGTAAACATGCTTAAAGGAGGTGCTGCAAAGTCTGTTTTGTCATGGCGGACTTGATCCGACAATTCATGCAAAGTGTTTTGTCGGTGTAGTATGCGATCTTAGGGCTGTCCAAGGATGACTGTGGAGAGACTTTGGGCACCTCCTTGTTATTTCCTAAAAAAACTCCTACATTTGTTCCCGAATCAAAGAATCCGATTATTCAACTTATGAAGTGGCAACTCTGTATATAGCGTCGTTCTCCCGGACATAAGGCAAAAAACTGTTTTGCCTGACTTTCGCTATCCTATTTTATACAGGGTACAATCTATCTATTTTTTAGTATTCATGGTCGCGGTATGTTCTCTGGCGGGAACGTATGCCGACGCTATATATTAAGTTGAATTATGAATTTCACATACAAACAGATCTGGCTCATCAACTATCCCGTGATGATGAGCATTTTAATGGAACAATTGATCAATATTACCGACGCTATATTTCTGGGGCATTACGGGGAGGTTGAACTGGGCGCTTCCGCCCTGGCCGGCATGTATTACCTGATTCTTTATATGCTGGGTTTTGGTTTTAGCCTCGGATTGCAGGTCATGGTGGCACGCCGTAACGGCGAACAGAAATACGATGAAACAGGAAAGGTGTTTTTTCAGGGATTGTTTTTCCTGGTAGTGCTGGCGGCTTTCCTGTTCTTGTTATCCAAATGGATAGCACCGGTTATTTTATCCGGATTGGTCACTTCGGATGAGGTCTATGGTGCCGTAATGGATTATCTCGACTGGCGGACATTCGGGCTTCTGTTTACTTTCCCAGCGCTGGCTTTCCGTTCTTTCTTTGTCGGGATTATCAAAACCAGGGTGCTGACTGTCGGGGCTGTGGTTATGGTGACGACCAATATCCTACTGAATTACCTGTTGATATTCGGTCATGCAGGGTTTCCACGGTTGGGTATTTCCGGTGCCGCTCTGGCTTCGACTTTGTCTGAATTGTCTTTTTTAATCGTCTTTCTTGTCTATATCTTCCGGGAGGTAGACAAACGTCGGTATGGCTTGCGGCCTGTGTACGACGGGCGGTTGTTGCTCCGTTTGCTTCATCTCTCCGTGTGGAGTATGATGCATGCTTTTATCAGTGTGGCTCCCTGGTTCTTCTTTTTCGTGATGATTGAACATCTGGGTGAAAACATACTGGCTGTAGCTAATATCATCCGGAGCATATCGACGGTCTTTTTTGTGATCGTCTGCTCGTTCTCGACAACAACGGGATCGTTGGTCAGCAATCTGATAGGGGCAGGCGAATACGGAAAGGTGATGCCTTTGTGCCGTAAAATGGTTTGCCTGGGTTATTTCGTAGGGCTTCCTTTGATTGTGCTGACCTTCTTTTTCTCCGATGCAGTGTTGGGCGTCTATACGAAGAATGAGGAGTTGATCCGGATTGCCTTCTGGCCTTTTACGGTCATGCTGGCTAATTACCTCTTTTCGGTTCCGGCTCATATTTATTGCAATGCCGTTACCGGAACCGGAAGGACCCGTACGGCTTTCCTTTTTGAAGTGGTCACGACGGTTTTCTATGTGATATACCTGTATGTATTGTCCGCGACCCCGAATGTCCCTCTCGCTGTGTATTGGACGACGGAACATCTTTATGTCCTGTCTCTCTTCGTCTTATCTTATTGGTACATGAAGTGTGTATATAAAAAGACATACCGGTTGTAATCGTAAACAATTCATAATCTGAATGGTTTTATAAGAAAAACTAATAAGAAGAAGTTATGGAATGTCGGATAGAAAAAGATACCATGGGAACCGTCAGGGTTCCTGCGGATGCTTATTACGGAGCGCAGACGCAACGTAGTATCGAAAACTTTGAGATTGCACAAGATATAAACCGTATGCCCAAAGAGATTATTTATGCCTTTGCCTACCTCAAAAAAGGAGCCGCGCTGGCCAATAAGGATGCGGGTGTGCTGTCGGCGGAAAAGTGCGATCTGATAGTACGTGTCTGCGATGAGATACTGGCGGGCCACCTGGATGAGGCGTTTCCCCTGGTGGTCTGGCAGACCGGTAGCGGCACGCAGACCAATATGAATGTGAATGAAGTGATAGCCAACCGTGCACATGTCCTGAATGGCGGAAAACTGACCGATGAGGTGAAGGTTTTGATGGCTAACGACGATGTGAATAAATCGCAGTCGTCTAATGATACGTTCCCGTCGGCTATGCATATCGCCGCTTATAAGATGCTTCGGGAGAATACGATTCCGCCTCTGGAGTTGTTGCACCGTACCCTCGTCATGAAAAGCCGGGAGTTCATGCCGATCGTCAAGATCGGGCGTACCCATTTTATGGATGCGACTCCTTTGACTTTGGGGCAGGAGTTCAGCGGGTATGCCGCCCAACTGGAATACGGCATCCAGTCGATAAAGAATACATTGCCGCATCTGGCGGAACTGGCGCTGGGAGGTACGGCTGTCGGTACCGGTATCAACACTCCGGAAAACTACGGGGAGAAGGTGGCAAAGAAAATATCGAAACTGACTGGTCTGCCGTTCGTCACGGCACCCAATAAATTCGAGGCGTTGGCAACTCATGATGCGATCGTTGAAACGCACGGGGCGTTAAAAGGTGTCGCAGTCAGCCTGATGAAGATAGCCAACGATATCCGTATGCTGGGTTCCGGTCCGCGTGCGGGAATCGGTGAAATCCGCTTGCCGGAAAATGAGCCGGGCTCGTCTATCATGCCGGGGAAAGTGAACCCGACCCAGTGCGAAGCTCTCACCATGATTGCGGCGCAGGTCATGGGGAATGATGTGGCGATCTCCGTAGGCGGTGCGTCGGGACAGTTTGAGTTGAATGTGTACAAGCCGATGATTATTTATAATTTTCTGCACAGCGCACGGCTGATCGGTGATGGTTGCCGGAGTTTCAACGACCATTGTGCTGTCGGTATCCAGCCGGTAAAAGAGACTATAAAGAAACATCTGGACGACTCCCTGATGCTGGTGACGGCACTCAATCCGAAGATCGGTTATTATAAAGCAGCTTCGATTGCCCAGAAAGCATTTCGTGAAAATAAATCGTTGAAGCAGGCAGCCGTTGATTCCGGGCTGCTTACGGCCGAAGAGTTCGATGAATGGGTAGATCCTTCCGGAATGGTAGGCAGGATTGAGTAACTTAATCTTCTGGTAAGTAATTGATAAAGTGCAGTTTTTGTAGTATATGCAGGAACTGCGCTTTTTTATTTTCGGAAAGCGCCGGACAATAATAGCCTCGCCGTATTTCCGTAGCAGATATGTAAACATTAACGATGGATATGTGAGTTGTTTAACCGGAAAAAGTTATACATTTGTTTCAAATTGTGAAATGAGCCTTTTGTATAGTGAGTGAATAACCGACTGAATGCGATACCGTTGTAAAGGTAAATATGAGGAAACACTAATGTCGGAATTAAAAATGGGGGATGTAATGAAAAAGTTACTTTATTTGGAAGAGCATATATCTTGTAAAGATTATTCTCCGGATATTTTAGTTGGATTTAAACATCGTATAGTAAGAGAGGAGAGTGAACTGAAAGAGCAGGACAAGGATTGCCATCATCTGATCTTTTTCCTGGAAGGTGAAGCTGTTATTTGTTGTAATGAGCAAAGAAACAGAATCATCCGGTCGGATGAGTTTATATTGATCCCGAAGTCCTCTGATTTTTTCTGTAAGATAGTATCTGATTCCAACCTTGTTATATTTACGTTTGACCGTTTCCCCGGTGCTTGCAATAAACTGGAACTTCAATCGCTGGCTCCCCTTAGTCGTGAGATCGAATATGATTATCAGCCGACTGTTATATATCCGCCTTTACGTTTATTCCTGGAGACTATCATAGAATACCTGGAGTCGAAGATGAACTGCAAGCATTTGCATGAGATAAAGTCGATGGAGCTGTTTTTGCTGTTTCGGGGATTTTATCGAAAAGAAGAGTTGGCTTATTTATTTCATCCCATCGTTGGAAAATCGCTGGATTTCCGTTCCCTTATACTTGAAAATTACTTGAAGGTGGACCATGTGGATGAACTGGCAAAAATAGCCGGCATGGGACGTACGAATTTTAATAATAAGTTCAGAGAAGAGTTTGGAATCTCTCCCCATCAATGGTTATTGAAACAAAAAGCAAAACATGTGCGTTTTAAACTGGCCGAACCGGGAAATACGCTGAGTGATGTTATGCAGTTGTATAAGTTTAACTCGGCGACTCATTTTACACGTTTCTGCAAGCAGCAGTTTGGCTGCACTCCTTCCGAATTATTACGTCAGCTGAAAGCCGATAGATGATCATTTGAACAAAACCACTATCTTTATGCTTATAAAGTAAAAATGATATATGGAAGGAAGTAAAGTGCAATCACCCGGACTATGGAGACGTTTGTCGTCGTTGGTAAACTGGCTTTGGAAAAAGGAGGCGGAAGATATTACTGTCTATTTTATTTCCGGGATGTGCTATAACTGTAAGGTCTTTGACAAACTGCGGCTTCCGAAGGGGTATAAAAAAGCCTATATCGAATGGTTTATTCCCAGCCCCGACGAATCATTGTCGGAGTATGCTCATAAGATGGCAAAGACGATCGACACCTCGCGTCCGTTTATCCTGATCGGTTATTCTTTTGGTGCCGTTATCATGCAGGAGATGACACTTTTCCTGAAACCGGAGAAGTGCGTTATCATTTCTTCCTTTAAAAGCAAAAGGGAAATCCCTATTCTTTTCCAGGCAGTCAGGAAAGTCAACCTGATGGAGTTCATGCCTAAACGGCTTTTCTCGTCGACCGACTTTATTACCAATGCCTTTAACCGCCTGGTATATAATGCTTCCAATTCCGACCTGGCAGAGTATATGACTGTTACCGATCCCATATATATCAAATGGGCGGTAGAACAGATCACTGACTGGGTACCGGACAATAAGAGCGAACACCTTTACCATATTCATGGCACGTCCGATCAGATCTTTCCTTATGACCGGCTTGAAAATGTCTTTCCCGTTGAGGGAGGCGATCATCTGATGGTGGTTAAAAAGGCGAATACAGTCAGTTCCATTCTGGATATCATCTTGCTGAAGAAAGAGGATTGATTCCCTGTTTTAATAGAATAATTGCTAAATCCGGCAATAGAAATGAGCCTTTTGGTTGTTGAGTGGGTTATACTGAACAATCAAAAATAAATGATTATGGCAAACAGGTTTAGTGACAAGTTGACGACAGAAGAACGCAAGGAACTTCCTTCCTCTGATTTTGGCCTTCCGGAAACCCGTGAGTTTCCTATGCCCGATGCGGCCCATGTAAGGGCTGCCGAATCTTATTTCAGATATGCACCCGAGGATAAGAAGCCGCTGCTGGCTTACCGTATCCTGCAAAAAGCAGCGGAGTTCGGTGTGGATGTGCAGAGCCCGGTTATATTTGAATGGGCTGAAAAACATGAGAGCTAAAAACAACAAAACGTCCGGACTTCCCTGGGGACGTCCGGACGTTTGTCTTAACCGACATAACTGTTGTTATTAAATTTTATTTTACTTCTTCGCCTTTGTCATTGAAGGTAACCGTGCTTTCCGTACCTTCGGCTGTAGCGATAACAAGTTTATAAGTCTTGGCTCCGTCTTTTTCTGCTACAGAGGCTTCTTTGATGGTCTGGCCTGCATAGGCTTTTTCAACTGCTGTTTTCACTACTTCGGGAACATCTGCCACTTCAATCTTTGTGTACTCATCCTGAGTAGACTGACAGCAAGCTACTGAATCAACACTTGTTTCTGCTGCGATAGCACTCATACAACCAACACCCATAACCATTGCCATTACTACTAATACCTTTTTCATGATCTTAATTTTTTTAATTCAACAATCTTTTATTACTAATACGCTTAATGTAATTCAATTCGTGTGCCAAACGGATGGTCTGATTGTGTAGTTGTTGATAATCAGTAAATTCTGTGTATTTGTGATTGTGCCAGACTGTAGAATGGGGATGTGGAATTGGGGAAATGTGATGAAATTTTCCTCAATGGCAGGTTCGTTTTAGGGATAAAACAACAAAGGCTGTCAATCTTTCGACTAACAGCCTTTGGTTGCGGAAGCGGCGAGATTCGAACTCGCGGTACCCTTACGAGTACGTCAGTTTAGCAAACTGGTGGTTTCAGCCACTCACCCACACTTCCATGTGTTCTGTGCTTCTTCCTTAGAATTGCGCTGCAAAGATAGGCGGATGTTTTTAAATAAACAAAGGATTTTGCATCTATTTTTTCGGAAAAAGGTATTACTTTTGTGACCTGTTCTGATAATCAGTATTTTATTGGAGGAAAAATGAATAAGAAAAAACAGGGGAAGCGTAATATACTAATTGGGATTGTCGTATTTTTGATCTTTTTGCTGGCGGGTACAGGTTTCTGGGGATACCGTCTGGCATGGGCGCCTAACTTTACTCCCAAAGAAACGGTTTATCTGTATATAGGAAAAGACAAGGATTTCGGCGAACTTTGCCGTCAGTTGATTGATTCGGCCGGCTGCAATCGTATCGGAAGTTTTAAACAGTTGGCCGGATTCCTGCAATACCAGGGAAATATGAAGACCGGCCGATATGCGGTATCGCCGGGAATGAGCAACCTGGAACTGTTGAACGATCTGCGGCGCGGTCATCAGGTGGCAACCCGTCTTACCTTTAATAATATCCGCTTTAAAGATGATCTGGTGGAGCGGTTGGACGAACAGTTGATGCTGGATAAAGAGGACCTGCTTGTCTTGCTGAACGATTCGGCTTATTGCGATTCGCTGGGATTTACCACTACAACAATCCTCTCCATGTTTATTCCGAACACCTATGAGGTCTATTGGAATATTCCCGCAGAAAAACTGATGCAGCGTATGAATCGTGAATATAAAGCCTTCTGGACGGAAGCACGTCTGGAGAAGGCAAAAGCGATTGATCTGACACCTGCGGAAGTCGCTATCCTGGCCTCCATCGTAGAGGAAGAAACGGCTGCGGCAGATGAATATCCGATTGTGGCCGGTTTGTATCTGAACCGTTTGCATCGTGGTATACCATTACAAGCCGATCCTACCGTCAAATTTGCAGTGGGTGATTTTACCTTGCAACGTATCCTGTTCGAACATCTGGAAATAGATTCTCCATATAATACATATAAATATGCCGGGTTGCCGCCCGGACCACTGCGTGTCCCGACTATCAAGGGGATGGACAGCGTTTTGAATTATATGAAGCATAATTATCTTTATATGTGTGCCAAAGAAGATTTTTCGGGCCGGCATAATTTCGCGGCAACGTTGGCAGAGCATAATCGCAATGCAAACCGTTACCGGGCTGAACTGAACAGGAGAAAGATTCGGTAGGCTTTTTGCTTTTTGTTTATGGTAAAAGCTGTATCTTTGGCTGTTGGTATAACATAAAAATCAATTTAAGAAAACAAATATACATGGAAAAACAACTATTCTTGGGGGATGAGGCTATCGCACAGGCTGCGATCGATGCCGGTATTTCCGGTGTTTATGCCTATCCGGGTACTCCTTCAACTGAAATTACCGAGTATATACAAGGCTCGGCAGTAGCGAAAGAACGGGGGATACACAGCCGTTGGAGTACGAATGAAAAAACAGCAATGGAGGCAGCTTTAGGTATGAGTTATGCCGGAAAGCGTTCACTTTGCTGCATGAAACATGTCGGACTGAATGTGGCGGCAGACTGCTTTATGAATGCCGGAATGAGCGGTATCAACGGTGGTATGATTATTATTACGGCCGACGACCCTTCCATGCACTCATCACAGAACGAGCAGGATAACCGTGTATATGGAAATTTTGCTATGATCCCGATGCTGGAACCATCCAGCCAGCAGGAAGCATACGATATGGTGTATGAAGGTTTCGAACTTTCGGAAAAATTGGGTTATCCGATCCTGATGCGTATTACTACCCGTATGGCGCACTCTCGTGCCGGTGTGGTAACGCGTCCGATCAAGGAAGAAAATACGATGAGTTGTCCGCCTGACGGCCGTCAGCGTTTTATCTTGCTTCCGGCTTTGGCACGCAAACGTTTCAAAGTATTGCTGGAAGCGCAGAAAGGGTTTACCGAAGCGGCTGAAAGTTCAAAATATAACCAGTATTTCGATGCTCCGAACAAAGAGATGGGTATCATTACAACCGGTATTGCATTCAACTATCTGTCGGAGAATTATCCTGACGGGTTCGAATATCCGGTATTGAAGATTACTCAATATCCGTTGCCACGCAAGTTGGTGGAAAAGATTACCGGTGAATGTAAGGAAATTCTGGTGCTTGAAGAAGGCTATCCGGTTGTGGAAGAGCAATTGAAAGGTTTCCTGGGTAAAGGGATAACTGTTCACGGTCGTTTGGACGGGACTTTACAGCGTGACGGCGAGTTGACTCCGGATGCCGTAGGCAAGGCTTTAGGCAAAGATATTACCAGTTACTATGCTATCCCCGAAGTGGTGGAACAGCGTCCGCCTGCATTATGCCAGGGTTGCGGTCACCGTGACGTGTATGAAGCATTGAATGAGGTGCTGGCTGAATATAAAGACCCGAAAGTATTCGGCGATATCGGTTGTTACACGTTGGGAGCTTTGCCTCCGTTCCGTGCAATCGACTCTTGTATCGATATGGGGGCTTCCATTACAATGGCGAAAGGGGCTTCTGATGCCGGTGTATTCCCGGCCGTATCGGTAATTGGTGATTCTACTTTCACGCATTCCGGTATGACCGGTTTGCTGGATTGTGTCAATGAGGATACAAACATCACAATCGTTATTTCCGATAATGAAACAACGGCTATGACCGGCGGTCAGGATTCAGCCGGAACAGGACGCCTGGAAGCTATCTGTGCAGGTATCGGTGTCGATCCCGCCCATATCCGTGTTATGATCCCGTTGAAGAAGAATTACGAAGAAATGAAACAGATCATCCGCGAAGAGATCGAATACAAAGGTGTATCTGTCCTGATCCCGCGTCGTGAATGTATCCAGACATTAACAAAAAAGAAAAAAGCAAGCAAGAAATGAGAGTAGATATTATATTGTCAGGCGTAGGAGGACAAGGTATCCTCTCTATTGCCGCCGTTATTGGAGAAGCCGCTTTGAAAGAAGGTTTGTATATGAAGCAGGCGGAAGTTCACGGAATGAGCCAGCGTGGTGGCGACGTACAGTCGAACCTGCGTTTGTCTGACCAGCCGATCGCGTCCGACCTGATTCCGAAGGGACATGCCGACCTGATCATTTCCCTGGAACCGATGGAAAGTCTCCGTTATCTTCCTTATCTGAAAGAAGATGGTTGGTTGGTGACTAATTCACAGCCGTTTGTCAATATCCCTAATTATCCGGATATGGAGAAAGTAAACGAAGAGCTGGATAAATTGTCGCATAAGGTTATCCTGGATGTGGAAGCTATAGCTAAGGAAGTCGCTACGGCCCGTGCCGCCAATATCGTGATGTTGGGCGCTGCTGCTCCTTTTATTGGAATTGAGTATAATAAAATAGAAGACGGTATCCGTCGTATCTTCGGTCGTAAAGGGGAAGAAGTGGTTGAGATGAACCTGAAAGCCCTGAAAGCCGGTTACGATGTTGCCCAAAGAATAAAATAAAGCCTATGAAGAAGTACCTCTTAACCGTCCTGCTTGCAATTTTCGCGTTTGTAGCCCGTGCTCAGAACGATGGTGATATTATAAAAGTGGGCGACCAGATGCCTGCATTCACGATCGTTTCCGACGATGGTAAACAAATCTCGTCTGCTTCCCTGAAAGGGAAAGTAGTGCTGATAAATTTCTTTGCAACCTGGTGTCCTCCCTGTCAGAAAGAACTGGCGGAAGTACAGCAGAAGTTGTGGCCGAAGTTTAAGGATAATAAAAACTTTCAGATGTTGGTGATTGGACGTGAACATACAGATGCCGAGTTGGCAAAGTATAATGAGAAAAAAGGTTTCACCTTCCCGTTGTATCCGGATAAGAACCGTGCCATCTTCGGAGCATTTGCAAAGAACCTGATTCCCCGAACTTATCTGATAGGTAAAGACGGAAAAGTGATTTATGCCGGCAAGGGATATACCGAAGATGAGTTTGCCGGATTGATGGATAAGATTGGTGCATCTTTAAAGTAAACGATATGCAATATCAGAATATACATTTAATCTATTTCTCTCCGACGCATACTTCGGCAAAAATAGCTTATGCAATTGCCGAAGCGTTGGAAGCGGATACTTTGTCTGAATCGGATATTACCCATGAAGGATTGAAGGAACCGCTTTCGATGGGAGGGAATGAACTGGTAATCGTTGCGGCTCCTGTATATGGAGGCCGCGTTGCGGAGACGGCTATGGAGCGCATCCGTATGTTTAAGGGGAACGCAACTCCGGTTATTCCTGTAGTAGTTTACGGGAACCGCGATTACGAAGATGCTTTGAAGGAATTAAGCGATGCGCTCTCCGCTCAGGGATTCGTGCCGGTGAGTGCCGGTGCCTTTATCGGTGAGCATTCATACAGCCGGAAAGATATGCCTATTGCCGCCGGTCGGCCGGATAAGGACGATTTGTTGAAAGCATCCGAATTCGGTAGCGAAATTCTGAAGAAGCTGGATAACGTATCGACGTTGACGGATTTACAGCCGTTGGAGGTAAAAGGAAATTTCCCGTACAAGGTAAAAGGACCTTCCACTCCACAGGCTCCTGTGACGGATGAGGATTTGTGTACACAATGTGAGTATTGCATCGATGTATGCCCTGTTGCGGCGATATCGATTGTCGATGATCGTATGTTCAGTGATCCGTTGCTTTGTATTAAATGCTGTGCCTGCGTAAAAGAATGTCCGGAAGGGGCCCGTACTTTCGATACCCCCTATACGGCTATGCTTCATAAAAACTTCAGCGCACGCCGTGAACCTGAATTGTTTATTTGATTTTACTATATGATCAGTTTATAGCCGATCCCCCGGATGTTCACAATCTGAACCGAGGGATCGGCTTTTAATTTTTTACGTAGCTTGGTGATAAAAACATCCATGCTGCGGCCATTGAAAAAGGAATCGTCTCCCCATAACTCCAGTAAAACCGGTTTACGGTGCAATACATCATTCGTATGTTGGCAGAGCATGTGTAGAATCTCGGCTTCCCGATGCGATAATGTTTCTGTTTGGTCGCTTATCTGTAACGTCTGACGGGGATAATCGAACGTATATTGACCGATGCTGAAAACCTCCGGTCGCTTTTCTTCTTCTATGATTATCGGACGGTTCAATAAGGCAAGGATGCGGACGATAAGCTCTTCCATATCGAATGGCTTTTTCAGATAGTCATTTCCTCCCAGATGAAAACCGGTTACCAGGTCATCGACCGATGAGCGTGCGGTAAGGAATAAGATCGGTGTCCGTGTGTCGGTTTGACGAATCATTTTGGCAAGTGTGAATCCATCCATTTGAGGCATCATCACATCCAAGACCAGGATATCCGGTTTTGAACGGTGATACAAAGACATTGCTTCATTGCCGTTTGCCGCAATTGTAATTTGGAATTTCCGGCGGCTTTCCAAGCTGTCTTTGATTATTTTAGCTAATGCTATTTCGTCTTCGGCTAATAATACATGTATCATTTCTTTTCCGGTATTATAATAGTAAATGTAGTTCCTTCTTTTTCTTTGCTTTCAACGGAAATAGTCCCGTTATGCCGCTCTATGATGTCTTTGACATAGCTGAGTCCGAGTCCGAAGCCTTTCACGTCATGTATATTCCCTTTGGGGACACGATAGAAACGTTCGAATATGCGGTTTAGTTGAACGGTAGGGATGCCTATACCGTTGTCTGTCAGGTCGATTTGAGTCCCTTTCTCTATTTGGTTTATCTGAATGGAGATTTGTACGCTTTTTCCGGAGTACTTGATTGAATTATCGAGCATATTGCTGATTACATTGGTGAAATGCAGTTTATCGGCATATATCGTCAGTTCCTCAGGTTCACAGACGATCTGAAAAGAAACAGGTTTATCTGTTTTTAGCGTAAACTGTTGTGCCAGAATATCTATGACCGGTTTTATCCGGAAAGTCTCTTTTTGCAGCCGGAAGTTTTTGCGCTCGTCGACAGCCATGCTAAGTATCTTTTCAACCAGGCCGGAAAGATGCTTTAATTGTTGGCGGCAAAGTGTGAAATATTCCTCCCGTGTCTCTTTTTGTTCGACGAAATTGAATGTTTGCAAAGCGTCGATAGCCGAGTAAGTAATGGTGATCGGAGTCTTC
This sequence comes from Parabacteroides caecihominis, assembly GCF_023656785.1. Lineage (NCBI taxonomy): Bacteria > Pseudomonadati > Bacteroidota > Bacteroidia > Bacteroidales > Tannerellaceae > Parabacteroides > Parabacteroides caecihominis. The sequence continues at coordinate 2,967 of NZ_JAMOKS010000063.1, read as the reverse complement.
AGTTCATGGGTCATGTTGTTGACGAAATCATTTTTTATCTGGGCGATCGTTTTCTGGCGTAAAATGGTTCGTATCAGGTAGATATAACAAGCTGTCGTAATGATAATCAGAAAGAATGAGGCGAGAAACAGTGGCCCCATCCGCTTGAGTACTGTCTCTCCGGGTGCAATGATAAATCCTTGCATGCCGATACTATCGTCACTGTTAACGCCTATTTTTTGGGTGGCAAGCAAATTGGTCGGATTCTGGTTATCCGGCAAAGAAGAGGCTAGGAGAGTGTCATTGCCTAGTGTAAAGTCGATAAAATGTCGGTTGTATATACCTTCTGCACGAAGAAAGGTAGACCATAGGCTGTCGGTTTTTTCAATGTTTACAGGAGAAATCCCGTTAATAGCTTGCCAGATTCCTTTGAATGCCATTCTCATCATGGGAGTATTTTCCGGTTTATAAGCCTGAAAAACGGTACTGTCAGTTTCATTGAATAATTGGAGCCGGGTACGGGAATAATATTTCCGGGGTGTCTGTTGGGAGGTAGTATGAGAAGTACTGTCCATAGAAAAACTGAACTCCACTTGGCCGTGAGGTGCACCGGGTGTCGTGTCGTTTTTCATTTTTTCCATCCGCTCTGTCAGATCTTCATTAATTGCTTGCTGAAGTGTTTCGTTGATAATTCTTCTGATTTGTTGTTTTTCTATGTTATAACTGTTCCATAACCAATATCCCTGGAAAAAGAATATTCCCAGGACCGATAAGGAAACGAAGATCAGTATAAGACGCATTTGTAATTTCATATTACAAATATAGCCTGATTTGTTTCCGCTCATTCCGGTAGTAACACTAAATAACAGAAGATTGTAAAGTGGTAACTGTCTGCCCGGAATCTTCCTTTTATATTTGTATTGTCTCAGAGAAAGGAAAATATGTAAATTAAAAAAGAAATAAGTATGAAAAACAAGTATTGTTTATTGATTGGCATTACCTCTTTTTTTATCTGTTTGCTTCAGCCAGCCAATGCCCAGGAAGCAGATCAACGGATAGGTAACCTGATTAACCAAGGAGATTGGTTTCGTTTGGAAGAGGAATACCCGAAAGTTGCCGGTCAGGTTCAGGCGGTTGCTATAAAAGCCTTGTCGGAAGTAATGATCGGATGTTATTTTAATAAACCGGGAGAAACAATAGCGTTGATAGATTCTCTTTTGGAACATCATCAGGAAGATTTGGGATTCGCGAATGTAAGCAGTCTGGTTGCCCTTCGCGGGAAATTACAGGGAGAAATAGGATTATATGCGCAAAGTGCTGATGTGTTGTATGACTTTTTGAATAAGATACAAGCTTTTGCAAAGAAAGAAGATTTTCCTTCCCATCAAAAGATTGCAGATTATTACAACACACTGAGAAATGAAGCAGCTCCGGTGGTCAGCCGGCCGAATGTTGATACGGAGATTCCGATGACGATAGAAAAGGCCGGCCGTGGTGTCCTGATGTTTGTCCCTGTTCAAATTCATGGCAAGACATATAAATTTATTTTTGATACAGGTGCTGGAAGTACCTTTGTTTCCAAACGTTTTGCTGATGAAGTCGGAATCCGGGTTGTGCGTGACAGTCTCTTCTTGCAAGGAGCATTTGCCACAAGCACAGGCAGGCAAGGTGTGTTGGACAGCATGATGATCGGAGATATTGTTTTTAAGAACGCAATAGTGGCAATTGCAGATCCGAATCCGGCTGTGGATACCGTTTACCAGGTGGATGCCGTTTTGGGTACTGACTTTATGCGGTTGGTTGGGCAAGTAGATTTGTATCCTCAGGATAAAAAAGTTGTCTTTCCGGTAAAAACAACGCCTTTGCCTGATACCGGAAGAAATATGTGGCTGTATGATGGAGGTTTACGTCTGAAAGTTTTCTCAGGAGATGAACGGTTACGTTTTGTTTTTGATACAGGAAATGTGCGGGCGGATATGTTTTATCCTTATTATCAAAAACATAAAGAATGGATTGAGAAAGAAGGTCATAAAGAGACTATATCTGGAGGCGGATTTGGCGGGGTACGCACATTAGACGTTTTTCGTTTGCCATCGATCCCCATGCGTTTAGGTAACACCTCTTTTGAAATGGAGAATATCCAGGTTGAATGTAACATTCCGGAAATAGATGGTTTTCAAAATGAAGAAGATGGCTCGTTAGGAATGGATTTTATCAATTTATTCCATCGGGTTACTATTAATTTAGAATCGATGTATTTAAATGTGGAAAAGGATAATTAGTTTACTCTAAATCTTTTATCTGTAAAATTTAATCGTTCGACAATCATTCTCTATTCATTAAACAGGCGTTCTCTATTAATTCGACAACTGTCGAACGAATAGAGGATAGATATCGAACGATTAATTATTCCAAGCGAGAAACTAACTTTTCCAAAGCGAGGTTTCATTCATTTAAGATAAGCGGAAAGTCAGATGCATAATTTTCTCTTTCTTTGTGCGTACATTATATTACAGTGCCTGCCGTGAAAAAATAAATGAAAAATAATCGGTAAAAAGTTTGGAGTGTATATAGTAATCTACTACTTTTGCACCCGCATTCGAGAGAGAACGGCGCACCAACATGATGAAAGAGGTAACCTGGGGAAAGGGGATGAGGTTAGAGGTTCTAAGCAAAATTCCAACCGCCACAGCGACTCGAAAAAAAACTTTTCAATTTTTCTTCTGAAAAATTTGGCAGTTAAAAAAAGTCCTTATCTTTGCAGCCGCAATCGAAAAGAAAGCGAAAGTTCTTTGAAAGATTTACATATCAACAAGTAGTACAAGTATTATAATTAATACCGTCAATAACTTGAAATAAATACGAATTCTGAGCATAGAGATATAAACAATTTAAACAACGAAGAGTTTGATCCTGGCTCAGGATGAACGCTAGCGACAGGCTTAACACATGCAAGTCGAGGGGCAGCACGGTGTAGCAATACATTGG
>NZ_JAMOKS010000062.1:0-22112 GCF_023656785.1 Parabacteroides caecihominis | reverse complement strand
CTATATAGAAGTATCCCAGAATCACCGCTACACGGTCAATATCACTAAAGCCGACGAATATCATCTTGACTTCACGATCAACGTGGAAGACTGGACGGACGAAGGTAATATCGACGATTATGAGCCGGGTGGCAATGTGGATGCCGATGGCCTGGTTTTTGCCAATACCGGTGTCGGTGACATAACTTACGATGCAGATACCCGTACGGTAACAATAGGTATAACCGGCACAGAACAATTTACCTTGACTGGAGCTTCCACTTCCGGTTATTTCGTAACCATGTATTACGAAAATGGTGATAAAGATAATCAGTGGTTGGAGGTAATCCCGAAGCCCGATTTGCAGACAAAGGCGGACGATAATTCAAAGATAGAATACACAATAAAGTTAGTCGAACATTATGTCGGGAAATACCCTGTTGCCACCCTTCGTTTCACCGATAAGATTACAGCAAAGGAGTCGATTGTGATAGTTCAGCCGTTAGCCAAACCTGTGATTAAGCAGGTGAGTGCGTCCAGTGGTAGCTCTATTAATGTGGAGAATAAAAAAATCACGTTTCACCAAAATACTGATGCTGTTACTCCCGAGGTTATGTTTGATGTATTTGCTTCCGGAGGAAGTAAATTGTTGTTTGGTGACAGCGATGCTGAAAGTCCTGATAATTGGCTTACTGTTACCCAATCGCAAACGAATTATACATTAAAAGTAAATACACTTGATCCAAGTTTTACGAAGGAAATCCTTACAAATGGAATAAAAATAAAGATATTGAATATCGGGAATGAGGCTCTGAAGGAAGAGTTTGCATTGACAATCAAGTCTGATTTTGCAGTTATACCTAAAAATCCGAGTTCAGGTAGTACAATCGATGCTACAAACAAAATAATAACGTTTTATAAAACTTCCGGAGTGACGATCCCGAGCGTAACATTCAATGTTTTTGCATTTGGAGGTAGTAAATTGGAATTCCCGAACAACGATGTAACTGGTAACTGGCTTACTATTGAACCGATAGGAAAAGAGTTAAATCAGGTACAAGGAGATTATAAGTTAACAGTTAATCCGTCTGGTACCAATTTTCCGGATCCGTTTCCGACAGCTGGAATACAAATGAAAATCACAAACAAAGGTAATGATGCGCAAACAGAAACTTATACGTTAAAGATGAAGTCTGATGTAACCGTAAGTACGGTAACGGCTGGGCAAGCAGAACTTAGCGGTACTAATATCCGTTTGTACAATGATGCAAATGCAAAGGTGACTTTGACGGTCAATTCGATAGGAGGAACTGAGTTGGTAAATAAACCTGGTTGGTTGACTATTGCTGAAGATGGTAATAAGAATGTGGGGACATATACCTTTACTGTTGCTAATGGCGCTAGTGGAACTACAGGTACAAATAACACAATAATTTTAAAAAATAAGCTGGATAATAATATCGTAAGTACAACTTATACGGTTTATTCGATAAAGAAAGAATTAGTATTTAGCAACTATACTGATAACTCAAGTTATTCTTACATAGATAATTTAAGCAATACAAATCCTGCCATAACCTATTTCCCTTGTACAAATTCTTATTGTGAGTTTACAGTAGTTTCGCCAAAGGGTGTTAACATTTCTACTTCTACTTCTTCGCCTTGGGCCTCAGTGACAGAATATTCCAGCGATAAGAATTCTGCAACAGGAGTAGTAACAAGTAAAGTTAGAGTTCAAAGAACCTACTCTGGAGATTATTATGGTGATTTGAGACAATCAACGTTTACAGCAACAGTTTCTAATAAATATCCTTCGCAGACTTCTAAAAGTTTTAGCATTGCACAAAAAGAAGTTGTATATCCAAATAGTAGTATTCCTGCCAAAAGCATAACAAGTGCTGATAATAGTATACAATGGTGGGTAGCACCGATCAATGAAAATAATGGGAATACAATGTATTATACCACATTTGAATCAAATAAAAATAATGTTTGTCCTTCTGGTTGGAAGGTTCCAAGTTCTGCTAATTACAGAACTTTAGTTGGAGCTACTAGTGGTAATGCCATTTCTAATGATCATATAAGCCAGTATGTATTGAATAGCTTATATGATATTTATGGCAAGACAAATGGTTATTATTCATCAGACAGTCAGTATGGGGAGTATAGATGTGGTATGCTTCCTTTTTATTATTACTCAATAGGAAGTTATTACTGTGTGCATATAGATGGGTTAGGCGATTCAAATTTTTACATCCGTTGTGTAAAAGATAGATAATCTCATATATTTCAAGTATTCATTTTAATAATTAATTACTTATGGCAAATTACACCAAATTCTGGAAGGTCTGGCTACGCCTGAACCTCCTGACGAAAGATGTGGATAACGACTACACAGCCGAAGTATCCACCATGAAAAACACGTTGCGTAACGAAGATATCGCGCAGCGTATAGTAGATGAAGGTTCGGAATACAAGTACGACACCTTGTTGTCAATCATTAACCAACACGACCGTGTCATCCGTGAAGCGGTCATGGACGGTTATAGTGTTCTCACGAAAACCTGCCAGTACACCCCGCGTGTGGCAGGTTCATGGATCGGCTCGAGTGCCAAATTCGATCCGGAGAAACATAAGGTAACGCTGGATCTTATTCTTGCTTCTGAAATGCGCGAATCCTTGAGTCATGTCGGAGTGGAGGTTTTAACGGTGAAAGATAGCGGTGCTAACATAGGCCTGGTTACCGATACAACCACCGGTTTGTCTAATGATACCATTACTCCCGGCGATGATATCCGTATTGACGGCGATAAGATCAAAATCATCGGTGAAGCCGAAGGTGTTGGTGTCTTCTTCATTGCCAGCGACGGTACGGAACATCCCGTCACCCGTCGCCTGACAACGAACGACCCGAAATGCCTTCTGGCCCGTGTCCCTTCGGACCTGGCAGACGGTCAGTACACCTTACGTATCGTCACCCAGTTCTCCAACAATTCAACCCTGTTGAAAGATCCTCGTACCATCGAGTACGAACGCCCATTAACCGTCGGCAACGGCGGTAGTGGCGGCGGTGACCGTCCCGAAATCGAATAGCCTCCCCGCGTTGTGACGCGCCGCCGCCTTACGTCGTGCCACAGCGCAACCCTACGTCGCCCTTCGACGCAACGTTACGTCATGCCACGACGCAGCGTTGCGTTGCGGGGCGACTGCCCTATCAAAAATGAAACATATTCTGTCATTTTTACAAGTCTGAATAATAAGGGAATAACTATTTTTGCTACCATCCATTCTTAGATCGATATATTATGAGAGCAAAATTAGTTATTCCTTCTTTTTTGTTGTGTATGGCTGTTATGCCGGTCCTGTCGCAAATCCCCGTTAATTCACCTGTTACGCATATTAAAATATTCGGGTATGTCGGAGGGCGCATAGACGATTGTATAGAGCATCGTGTGAAAGCGCAGGACGTAGATCATCTGGTGGAACCATTCCGGCACCGGGAGGAGAAATCGCGCTGGCAATCGGAATTCTGGGGGAAATGGATACAGGGAGCTATCGCTTCTTACCGGTATAATAAGGATCCGGAACTTTACCAGATCATAAAGAATGCAGCCGAAGCATTGATGAAAACCCAGACTCCCGACGGATATATCGGAAATTATGCACCGGATGCACAGTTGAAGCAATGGGATGTCTGGGGCAGGAAATATACGATCCTCGGTCTGGTTGCCTGGTATGACCTTTCAGGTGATAAGAATGCATTGACTTCTGCCTGCCGTGTGGCAGATCATTTAATGACGCAGGTTGGTCCCGGTAAGGTAAATATCGTTTCGACCGGAAATTATGTAGGTATGCCCAGTTCTTCTATTCTGGAACCTGTGATGTACTTATATAACCGGACGAAAGAGGACCGTTATCTGGATTATGCTAAATATATAGTAGAACAATGGGAAACACCGGAAGGTCCGCAGCTGATCAGCAAAGCGATAGCCGGTGTGCCGGTAGCCAATCGCTTTCCGCATCCTAAAACATGGTTCTCACGCGAAAACGGGCAGAAAGCTTATGAAATGATGTCTTGCTATGAAGGTCTGCTGGAGTTGTATAAAGTGACCGGCAATCCGCTTTATCTGTCTGTTGTGGAAAAGACTGTCGGGCATATTATACAGGAAGAAATTAATGTGGCAGGGTCGGGGAGTGCTTTTGAATGCTGGTACAGCGGTAGAGCTCGCCAGACAATCCCAACTTATCATACGATGGAGACCTGCGTTACATTCACATGGATGCAGCTGTGTAACCGTTTATTGGAGATGACCGGTAATTCCCTGTATGCCGATTATATGGAAAGTGCCATCTATAATGCCCTGATGGCTTCTTTGAAGGCGGATGCTTCGCAGATTGCCAAATACAGTCCCCTGGAAGGTTGCCGCCATGAAGGAGAGGAGCAATGCGGCATGCATATCAATTGCTGTAATGCAAACGGACCGCGGGCTTTCGCCATGATCCCACAGTTTGCCTATCAGGTGAAGGATGATTGTATCCGGGTGAATTTCTATGGGCAGTCGGAAGCGGATATAACTCTTCCGGGGAAAAAGGCCGTCAGACTGAAACAGGTGACTGACTATCCGGTTACCGATGAGATAACGCTGGAAGTGGCTCCGGCAAAGGAAAGTCTGTTTACAATCGCATTACGTATTCCGGCATGGAGCAGCCTGGCAACAACGGTACAGGTGAACGGTGAATCTGTTGAGGGTGTTTTACAAGGAGCCTATCTGCCGGTTACCCGGAAATGGAAAGCCGGAGACCGGATCACAGTGCGGTTAGACCTGCGTGCCCGCCTGGTTGAGATGAATCAGGCGCAAGCTATTGTACGCGGACCTTTGGTGTTGGCACGTGACAGCCGTTTTAATGATGGTTTTATAGATGAGACGGCTGTCGTTGTAAGCAAAGACGGTTATGTGGAACTGACTCCGGTCGAAGCTCCGGAGTTTGCCTGGATGACATTTACGGCACCTTTGATCCTGGGGACCGATCTGGAAGGAAGCAGTGCCGCACGTCCTGTTCATTTCTGTGACTTTACATCGGCAGGCAATACCTGGGACAAGTCACAACGTTATCGTGTATGGCTGCCCAGGACATTGAATGTGATGCATGCGCCTTATAAACCGTATTAATGTGCTCTTTCCCTGAACTCGGAGGGCGTTACGCCCTCTTTCTTTTTAAAGAAGGTCGAGAACTGGCCGGCATTTTCAAACTTCAGGCTGTAAGCAATCTCCGATATGTTCAGGTTACTTCCTGTCAGGAGTTCTTTTGCCCTCAATAGTTTTTGCTGTAACTGGTATTGAGCGGGAGACACGCCGGTATATTCTTTGAACATACGGCGGAACCAGGAGTATCCCAGTCCCAGTTGCGAGGCGATCTCTTCCGGCGATACGGGGTTTTCTACCTGCTCTTTCATCAGGATACGGGCTTCGTTGATTTTGTCTACTACATATGTATTAGTAAAAGCACCATTCTTTTTCTTATAATAAACAGTACCCATTATATGAAGGACGATACTAGATATCATCTGCTGGTATCCGGATTTTTCCTGCATGGCAAACTTTAATATATCTTCATATAGTCCTACAATAGTAGCACTTAAACCGATTCTATGAAGCGGCTCTTCTTTCGTGAAGAAACGTTTTTCCACTCGTTTGTCGATATGTATTCCACGGAATCCTACCCAATATTCATCCCATCCGGTCTCTTTGTCCGGATAGTAGCTGTGCCATTCTCCCGGAAAAAGCAGGATCATGGTGCCGGCTTCTATCTTTTGCTGTTTGCAGGATTGGGAAGAGAAGTAGCCGCTTCCCTTCGTTATATAGACAAGCTGGTATTCCTTCAGGATACGTCCTGTCTGCGGTTTGAAATTATAACTGTCCGGATGACCGGATAACGGATATTGACTTTGGGGTGGAATGAATTGGTATCCGATCGTGGTGACCGTAATCCCCCAGTCTTCATCAGACGCTCCGATAGTCAGGTAGCGTATTTGATTATTTGCGTGTTTATTCATGTCAGAATTGAAAGGTTTAAAATCATTTTCGTAAGCAAAGATAGTAAATAACCTTTTACTTTTGCTTCTGTAAAACAAATAACTTTGTTGCAGGCATGAAGAAACATAACTTTTTAGCATTTGACATAGGAGCCACAAGCGGGAGAGCCGTTTTGGTGTCATTAATGAATGGCAAATTTGAAATGCGGGAACTTCACCGCTTCCCTAATAACCTGTTGGAATTGCACGGGAAATATTATTGGAACATATATAATCTGTATGAGGAACTGAAGAAAAGTCTTTCCCTTTGTGCCCGGGAAGATATTCCGGTCGATTCGATCGGGATCGATACCTGGGGAGTCGATTTCGGTTATCTGGCTTCGGATGGTTCTTTACTGGGGTTGCCCAGGGCGTACCGCGATCCGTATACGGAAGGTGCATTGGAGGAATATTTCCGCCTGGTGCCGCGTGAGGAAGTCTACCGGCTGACTGGTATCCAGTTTATGAACTTTAATAGTCTCTTTCAGCTGTTCCGTGCCCGGAAGGAGGATTTTGCACCTTTGAAAAATGCTGAAGAAATACTTTTCATTCCTGACTTATTGTCTTATCTGTTAACGGGCAAGAAGGTGTGTGAATATACGGATGCTTCCACATCCCAGTTGCTTAATCCTGTTACGAAACAATTTGAACCATCCCTGCTGGAGGCGGCAGGAGTTTCGCCGTCTATCGTGCGGCAGGTGGTGATGCCGGGAACGCTTGTCGGGGAACTGACGGATGTCTTGGCGGAGGAAACCGGCATTGGCAAGATACCTGTTATTGCTGTAGCCGGGCATGATACGGCTTCTGCCGTAGCAGCTGTTCCGGCCAGGGATGAGCATTTTGCTTACCTGAGTAGCGGGACCTGGAGTCTGATGGGGATTGAAACGGAACAACCGATCATAACGGAAGAATCCTATAGGAATAACTTTACAAACGAAGGTGGTATCGAGGGAACAACCCGCTTCCTAAAAAATATTACTGGCATGTGGTTATTGGAACAATGCCGGAAAGAGTGGGAGAAGGCCGGGCGTGCTTATGCTTATTCTGAAATCGTGGAGCTGGCCGGGCAGGCTGCTCCCTTTGTACGTTTCGTCGATCCGGACGATCCCCGTTTTGCTAATCCGACGTGTATGACAAAGGCTATTGCCGGTTATTGTGAGGAAACAGGACAGCCTGTTCCTGAAATGGATGCCGATTTTATCCGTTGCATCTTCGAGAGCCTTGCACTTCGTTATAATGAGGTGATCCGGATGTTGAAGGGAATGGCGCCTTTTCGGATCGATCGGTTGCATGTGATCGGCGGAGGTTCGAAAAATAACCTGCTGAATCAGTTTACGGCGAATGCGATCGGCATGCCGGTGATTGCCGGCCCGTCGGAAGCAACGGCGATCGGGAACAGTATGGTACAGGCACGGTCTGCCGGTATCGTCTCCACCCGTTGGGAAATGCGGCAGTTGATAGCAGATTCTATTCAGACCGAAACATTCCTGCCGCAGGATGAGACTGTTTGGAAAGATGTTTACGACCGGTATTTACAGGTTGTAAAACGGTAATAATTAAGAAAAAATAAAGACCAGTGTAGTAGCAGGCATGTCAACATACATGTAATGGTCGGATGGGGTTAGGTAACCCGGATGGCGGGGCCTACACCCACGACCTCCTGCATTTTTAGTCCAGTTGGGTATAATTCAGAATATATATAATAACAAATTAAAAAGCATACCATGAATACTGAAAAGAAAGTAAAAGAAGCATTTGATTTGGCAGCCGAACGTTTTGCTGCTGTAAACGTTGATGTAAACAGTGCACTTGAAAAGTTGCAGAAAATCAGTCTTTCACTCCATTGTTGGCAGGCAGATGACGTGACGGGATTCGAGAATCCGGACGGTTCGCTTTCGGGCGGCATACAGGTGACCGGCAATTATCCGGGCAAAGCGCGTAATATAGATGAAGTTCGCGCCGATATTCTGACGGCAAACTCTTTTATCCCGGGAACTCACCGCTTGAACCTGCATGAAATCTATGGCGATTTCGGAGGAAAGAAAGTGGACCGTGATGAAGTGGAACCTGCCCATTTCCAAAGTTGGATGGAGTGGGGGAAAGAGAACAATATGAAACTCGATTTCAACTCCACTTCTTTCTCGCATCCTAAAAGCGGAAACCTGACGTTGGCTAATCCGGATGATTCGATCCGTAACTTCTGGATCGAACATACGAAACGCTGCCGTGCGATCAGTGAAGCGATGGGTGTTTACCAGAACGATCCCTGTATGATGAATCTCTGGATACATGATGGTTCCAAGGAAGTACCGGCAAGCCGTATCAAATACCGCCAGCTGCTGAAAGATTCGCTGGACGAAATCTTTGCAACAGAGTATAAGAACATGAAGGATTGCATCGAAGCTAAATTGTTCGGTATCGGACTGGAAAGCTATACGGTCGGTTCTTACGATTTCTATCTGGGATATGGGGCTAAGAATAATAAAATCGTAACGCTGGATACCGGACATTTCCATCTGACGGAAAGCATTGCCGATAAGATCTCTTCCATGCTGTTGTTCACTCCAGAGATCATGCTTCACGTGAGCCGTCCGATCCGTTGGGACAGCGACCATGTGGTTGTATTGAGCGATGACCTGCTGGATCTTTCCCGTGAGATCATTCGTTGCAATGCATTGGACCGTGTACATATCGGACTGGATTACTTTGATGCTACGATCAACCGCATAGGAGCTTATGTGATCGGTTGCCGTGCCACACTGAAAGCGTTCCAGCAAGCCTTGCTTGAACCGTCTGCTACTTTGCAGCAATATGAATCGGAAGATAAACTGTTCCAGCGCCTGGCATTGCAGGAAGAATTGAAAAGCCTTCCGTGGACGGCCGTATGGGATATGTACTGTTTGAAAAATAATGTTCCTGTAGGGGAAGATTACATTGCAGAAATAGAAAAATATGAAGCGGAAGTAACAAGCAAGCGCAAATGAATATACTGATAGGCTTACTGATTATCGCCATCGGCAGTCTGGGGCAAAGCAGTTCCTACGTGCCGATCAATAAGGTGAAAAACTGGAGTTGGGAGAGCTTCTGGCTGATCCAGGGTATTTTTGCCTGGCTCGTTTTCCCTTATCTGGGCGCACAACTCGCTATTCCGGAAGGAAATAGCCTGACTGAACTCTGGAGTGCCGGTGGAAGTACCGGCGCTGTAATCTACGGAATGCTGTGGGGCGTGGGAGGTCTGACATTCGGTCTTAGCATGCGTTATCTGGGAATAGCCCTGGGGCAGAGTATCGCTCTTGGTACCTGTGCCGGATTCGGTACGCTTTTTCCGGCAGTATTCGGGGGGACGGATTTGTTTCATGGCGACGGACTGATCCTTTTGCTGGGTGTTTGCGTAACGTTGGCTGGTATCGCAGTGATCGGTTATGCCGGTAGTCTGCGTGCCCGCAACATGACGGACGAGGAAAAGAAAGCGGCTGTGAAAGACTTTGCCCTGACGAAAGGTTTGCTGGTTGCATTGTTGGCGGGTGTGATGAGTGCCTGTTTTAATCTGGGCCTTGAATCCGGAACTCCGATACTGGAAAAAGCGAAAGCCTCCGGTGCAAGCGATTTATTTGCCCTGAATCCGGTGATCCTGTTGGTAACAATGGGTGGCTTCCTGACGAATGCAGTCTATTGTATCTTCCAGAATATAAAAAATAAAACAGGGAAAGATTATTTCTCCGTTCCGGGTAAGATATTATTGAATAATGTTTTATTTTGTGCGTTGGCAGGAGTACTTTGGTATTCACAGTTCTTCGGATTGGGCATGGGAAAGAGCTATTTTTCTGACTCTCCGGTAATGCTTGCCTTTTCATGGAGTATCCTGATGTCGCTGAATGTCATATTCAGTAATGTTTGGGGAATCATATTGAATGAATGGAAAGGCGTTAGCAGGAAAACGATTATCGTATTAATTACCGGTATGGGAATACTGATATTCTCTTTGCTGTTACCGAGTTTATAGATGACTTTTCGGGAATACCCGAAGCAATTAATATAGAAAAAAAATGACAACAATTGGAAACAACAGCCTTTTGATGGCTGAAATTGGCCGTATCGCTGAGGTGGCTGGCTATCTCTGGACAAAAGGATGGGCCGAAAGAAATGGAGGAAATATATCTGTTAATCTGACCGGTTTACTGACACCGGAAGAAATGGCATTGCCGGCACTTGCTTCTGCTATTCAGTTGCAGGAAGCGATGACCGCCCTTGGAGGACATGTATTTTATGTGACCGGGACAGGCAAACGGATGCGGTATGTCGCACAGGACCCGTTCGCAAATGGTTCGTTGATCCGGATAGCACCGGACGGAAAAAGCTATGAGATCATTGCCGAACAACCTGTCGCCCCGACATCCGAACTGCCGTCTCACCTGATGATGCACAATTATCTCCGTTCGTTGGGACGTGATAATAAGGTCGTTTTGCATACGCATCCGACAGAACTGATCGGTATGACGCATTGTAAACCATTCCTCGATTCGCAGGTAATCACCCGGACGTTATGGGGCATGATCCCCGAATGCCGTATCATCGTACCGAAAGGTGTCGGTATTGTCCCTTATGAAATACCGGGAACGATCGAACTGGCGCATGCTACGATCAAACAACTGGAAAAACATGATGTTGTATTCTGGGAAAAACATGGAATCCTGGCAGTCGGTGAAGATCTGATCGAATGTTTTGACGCAATCGACACCTTGGCAAAATCTGCCCAAATCTATCTGAGTGCCCGCATGGCCGGCTATGAACCGGCAGGAATGACCGACCAACAGTTGGATGATCTGGTTCCTGCTTTTGGGTTGTAGTTCCTGTAGCGTGTGAGAGGTTCAGAATTAGAAAGTTTTGAGCTATCTGCTAATTATAGGATGAGCCAGTTAGTGACGGTGTCTTTAGGCTGTAGGCCTGTAACAAATTAGCCCAGGGTTCTAACCCTGGGTTCCCTTGAATCCTTTTCTTTTTGAGGCACCCTGTAGGGGTGCAACAAGGTAGAAAGGGTTGATATTTATCTTGTACCGCCCCTACAGGGCGGAAAGACAGGAGCGGGTTTTTATAACCCCAGGGTTCTAACCCTGGGCTGGTTTGTTAAAGCCTTACAGGCTTACATTGACACCGTAAGGGCGGTTCGCGAACCGCCCTTACCGACGATGCAACAATCAAACCTGATAAAAACTAAACCTGTCCATAGAAGCAAATTGATTCATTATTGATAATACCATGAAAAAGATACTTATACTTCTTACTCTTTTATGTTCCCTGCCGGTACTGGCCCAGCAACGCGACAGCCGAGTACGCGAATATCTTTCCCCGACGCGTATTGTCTGGCAACAACATAGCGAATTGATAAAAGATGGCGATAAACTGCTCCTGCCGGGTAACGGACAGGCAGAATTAACAGATCGTGCCCTTTGCAAGATGACTAGTACGTCAGAAGAGCATCCGGCCCTTTTGTTTGATTTCGGGAAAGAACTTCAGGGAGGCATTCAGATTGTGACCGGTGCTTTTTCCAATAAAAGCCCTATAAAGATGCGTGTCCGTTTCGGAGAATCCGTTAGTGAAGCCATGTGTGAAATTGATGGGAAGAACGGGGCCAGTAATGACCATGCAATACGTGATTTTGTTGTCACATTGCCCTGGTTGGGTGTGTTGGAAGTCGGTAATTCCGGTTTCCGTTTTGCCCGTATAGACCTGATGAGCGATTCTACGGAAGTTTCCTTGAAAGAAATCCGTGCTATTTCTACATTCCGTGATATTCCGTACAAAGGTTCTTTCCGGAGTAGCGACGAACGGCTGAATAAAATCTGGCAGACTGGTGCATATACGGTTCATTTGAATATGCAGGAATATCTCTGGGACGGTATTAAGCGTGATCGTTTGGTCTGGTTGGGTGATATGCATCCGGAAGTGATGACCGTAAATACTGTTTTCGGTTATAACGAAGTCGTCCCAAAGAGCCTTGACCTGATCCGTGATGTAACGCCTCTTCCCGCTTGGATGAATGGTATCAGTGCCTATTCGATCTGGTGGTTGCTGATCCAGCGTGACTGGTATTATCATCATGGAGATGTGGCTTACCTGAAAGAACAGCAAACTTATATGAGCGATCTTCTGCGCCTCCTGATTTCTAAAGTGGATGCAGACGGACGTGAGAAACTGGATGGATGGCGTTTCATGGACTGGCCGTCAAGTGAGAATCAGGTGGCGATCGATGCCGGTCTGCAATCGCTGGTTCTGATGGCCATGAGGGCAGGCGATGAATTATGTACAACACTTGGTGACGATGTGCTGGCATCCCAATGTCGTGAAACGGCGAAGAAAATGGAAAAGGCGGCTCCGAAGGTGATCAAGCCTTTGTTGAAATCTAAAATAGCACCGGATGCTCCGGGCTCAAAACAGGGTGCGGCTTTATTGGCCCTGGCTGGTTTGATGAAACCGGAAGAGGCAAACAGTAAATATCTGTCAGTAGGCGGGGCACGTGGATTCTCTACTTTCTACGGATATTATATGTTGCGTGCAATGGCTGCTGCCGGAAATTATCAGGGAGCGATCGATGTGATCCGCCAGTATTGGGGAGCGATGATCGACCTGGGTGCTACTACGTTCTGGGAAGATTTCAATATGGACTGGCTTCCGAATGCGGCACGTATCGACGAACTTGTGCCTGAAGGGAAAAAGGATATTCACGGTGATTATGGTGATTATTGCTATAAAGGTTTCCGTCATAGTTTGTGTCATGGCTGGGCTTCCGGTCCGACATCATGGCTGAGTGAATACGTATTGGGTGTTCAGGTGGTGGAGCCGGGATGCCGTGCAGTCCGTATCACCCCGCATCTGGGCGATTTAAAATGGGTGGAAGGTACTTTCCCGACTCCGCAGGGTGTAATAACGATCCGTCACGAGAAAGGAGCAGACGGTAAGGTGAAAAGCGAAGTAAAGGCTCCGGACGGTGTGAAAGTATATCTGGAGAATTAAATAAAATTGATAACCTGTAAAAGCGATCGTATTATGAAAAAGTATCTCTTACTATGTGTATGCGCCGGATTTTTGGCTTCGGCAGAAGCTAAAACGAATACGGACTGGAAAGCAAACTGGATAAATACGGAACAATGCCAGAGTGCGAGCAATACCTGGCTGGCCTATCGTAAAACGGTAACTTTGGCTGAAGTTCCCCAGACACTGACCGCGCATATTGCAGCCGACAGTAAATATTGGTTATGGATTAACGGCCGGATGGTGGTGTTTGAAGGAGGCTTGAAACGTGGTCCTTCTCCTTATGATACTTACTACGATTCGGTAGAGATTGCTCCTTACCTTACGTCGGGGGAAAATACGATCGCTGTTTTGGTATGGCATTTCGGCAAGAACGGATTCAGCCATATGAACAGTGGACTGGCAGCCTTGCTGTTTGAGGCGATTGCTCCCGGCATAGAGATTGTATCCGATAAAAGCTGGAGTTGTAGGGTATATGATGCTTATCAGAATACCGGTGCTCCTTATCCGAACTATCGCTTGTCGGAAAGCAATATCCGTTTTGATGCCCGCAGAACATTGGAAGGATGGAACCAGCCTGGTTATAAGAATACGTTTCCCGGTGCCGAGATCGCTTCAGTGGTCGGTAAAGCGCCTTTGGGAAACCTGGTTGAACGTCCTATTCCGCTCTTTAAGGATTTCGGTTTAAAGGAGTATCCGGGTGTCCGCCGGTCGGAGAGAGGAGATACCCTGTTCTGCCGTTTACCTTACAACTGCCAGTTTACACCCTATCTGAAAGTGGAGTCGGCGGAAGGTGCGACAATTCATATGCAGACGGATAATTATCGGGGTGGAGGACCGGAAAATGTCCGTGCCGAATATGTTACCCGCAACGGCATACAGGAGTATGAAAGTTACGGCTGGATGAGCGGTCATGAGATGTGGTATATTCTTCCCGAAGGAGTAAAAGTACTGGAAGTTAAGTATCGTGAAACCGGCTATGATACAGAGTTTGCCGGATCGTTTCAATGTAACGATCCTTTCCTGAACGAACTTTGGAAACGTTCTGCGAGAACATTATATATAACGATGCGTGACAATTATATGGATTGTCCCGAACGCGAACGTGCTCAATGGTGGGGAGATGAGGTGAACGAGTTGGGAGAGGCTTTCTATGCACTTTCTCCTTCTTCTCATAAGCTGGCCGTTAAAGGTATTTATGAACTGATGAACTGGCAGCGTGCCGACGGCTCATTGTTTGCTCCTGTTCCTGCCGGTAACTGGTCGAAGGAGTTGCCTTTGCAGATGCTGGCTTCGGTGGGTTGGTATGGTTTCCATACACAGTATTATTATAGCGGAGACAGTACATTTATTCCGGTTATTTATGACCGTCTGCATCGTTATCTGCATGAAACATGGCAGGTCGATAAGAGTGGCTTGCCCATCGAACGCAGTGGCGAATGGAGTTGGGGTGACTGGGGCGAACAGATCGATATGGGGGTATTGACGAACTGCTGGTATTATCTGGCACTGAAAGCAGAAAAGGAATTTGCACTTCAACTGGGTAAGAAAGCAGATGCGGAAGAGATCACCCGTATGATGTATAGTATTGAGAAATGTTTTAATACAAAATTCTGGACCGGCACTGCATATCGTTCTCCGGGTTATCATGGCAAGGATGACGATCGTTCGCAGGCTATGGCCGTTTTATCCGGTCTGGCGGCAAAAGACAAGTATCCTGCCATACTGAAGGTCTTGAAAAAAGAATATCATGCCAGTCCTTATATGGAAAAGTATGTATTGGAAGCACTTTTTCAGATGAATGCCCCGGAGATCGCCTTGCAGAGGATGCGTGACCGGTACGCCGGTATGTTAAGCTATAAGGATTATACAACCTTATTTGAGGGTTGGGGAGTCGGCGCTGAAGGTTTCGGAGGAGGTACGATCAACCATGCCTGGAGCGGAGGACCGCTGACGCTGCTGAGCCAGAAAGTGTGTGGAATTGAACCGACATCTCCCGGTTTCCGTACATTCCGCATAAAACCTCAGATGGGGGCTTTGACGGAAGCTTCGGCATCAGTACCTACCCATTACGGGGATATAAAAGTGAAATTACGCAAGTCAGGACGTACTATATTAATGGAAATACAAGTTCCGGAACAGACGAGTGCAGAGGTTGTTTCTCCGAAAGGAAAGATACAGCAGATAGGCTCCGGAACATATAATTTAAAGTGCCCCTTTTAATCGGGGCACTTTTTGTATTAATTCTGACGAATATATTTAAGGTTTATATGTTGTTTAATAATCTCACATTATCTACTTTTGCGGCGGAGAATAAATGGTTATTAATCAATGGCAAAAAGAAAAGGCAAAGCAAAATCGCGGAAAAAGAAGAATCAGGGGGCATCTTTGGTTTCTGTAATCAGGCGTATATTTGTTCTTGCGGCCTTAGTGGTTATCTGTTTTATCGGCCTGTTATATGTGTTTAACTATTTCTATCCTACTTCCGGCAAGAAGCCTGTGGCAGTGGAACAGAAGAAGCAGCCTGCTGACCCAGTAAAGGAAAAACCGGCAGATAAAAAGCCTGCCATTGTTCCCCCTCGTCCGAAAACAACTACTTTTAAAGTTCCGGCAAATGCTGAAATCCCTAAATTGAAGGCTAAACGTTCCGAGCAAGTGATCCGTCACGAAGGGTATACCGTATCCTACAATTCAGATTATAAGATTGCAAACTGGGTAGCTTACGAGCTGACTGCCGAAGAGGCGAAAAGCAAAAAGACGGAACGTTCTAATAAATTCGTACCGGACCCGATGGTAAAAGGTGCGACAGCAACAAATGAAGATTATACCCGCACAGGTTACGACCGTGGCCACATGGCTCCTGCCGGTGACATGAAGTGGTCGGCAAAGGCAATGCGTGAATCATTTTATTTCAGTAATATCTGTCCGCAGAAACCGGCGCTGAATCGGGGCATCTGGAAAGAACTGGAAGAGCAGAGCCGTCTATGGGCGAAAGATTACGGATCTTTGCTGATAGCTACCGGTCCTGTAATTACGGACAATATGAAACGGATGGGAAAAAATCAAGTAGGTGTTCCTGACGCGTTTTACAAAGTGATTTGTTACGTTTCGGGAAGTGAATATAAAGCAATTGCGTTCATTCTGGAAAATAAGGATTATAAAAAGACTTCTTTGAAGTCAATGGTGATACCTGTCGATAGTGTGGAAAAAGTAACAGGAATTGATTTCTTTCCGGCTGTTCCCGATGAACAGGAAAGGGTAATGGAAGCAAAAATAGATTGGGATAGTTGGTCCTTTTGACACTAGTAGTTTGTACGAGCAATATAGAAATAAAACAAGCAAATGTAAGTAGCAGCCGTTCGGTTCCGAAGGGGCGGCGCAATTAGAACAATTAGTGGAAAATGAATGTTGTATAGCTATGACTTAACGCATAGTTTTATATGACTGTATACAAGCATATATAATTAATAAGTAACTAAAATAACTAAATCAAGTTGTTATCATGAATGGTAAATTGATTCCCGTTTTTGTATTGACAGCATTGATGTCATGTAGCCAGCCTCCGGTAAAGGAACAGGGCCCTCGTCCGGTGAAGCTGGAAGAAGTGACATCTTTGGATATGGTAGAAAAATCATTTAGCGGTGTTGTATCGCCTGATCAATTTAGTGACCTGGCTTTTAAGATGTCCGGTCCGCTGATCTCATTAAATGTCGAAGAAGGACAGAAAGTTCGTACAGGGCAAATCGTAGCCGAAATAGACCCACAGGATTTCAAATGGGATTATGAAGCCAAAAAGGCTTCTTTCCAGACAGCACAGGCGCAGTTGCAGCGTGCAGAAAGACTTCTGGCTAAACAGGCAATCTCTCAACAGGAGTATGAATCGACAAAGGCTGCTTATTCCAATGCACAGGCAGCATTCGAAAACTCACAGAATACCTTGGAGCAGACTAAGCTGCGTGCTCCTTTCGATGGCTTCATCCAAAAGAAATATGTAGAGAATTATCAGAAGGTACAGATGGGACAAGGTATTGTCTGCCTGATAAACCCGAACAAATTGCAGGTGCAGTTCACAATGCCTGAAACGAATATCACTTACTTCTCCACTCCCTACAGCATCTTTGTAGAGTTTGACAATTACAAAGGAACCCGTTTCAAAGCGAAAGTAAAAGAATATGTGGAAGCCTCGCCCGATGGTTCCGGCGTACCGGTATTCCTTTATATTGATGATCCCGAATTTAATCTGAATAAATATAAGGTAGCCGTAGGTTTCTCTTGTCGTGTAATCCTGAATATAGAGAGCAAGAGTTTCAATGAAGGGGCCGTGTTGATTCCGTTGTCTGCTATCGTTGCCGACGAACCGAACAGCGGTAATAAATATGTGTTCGTCTATAACCCGCAAACCTCGAAAGTGGAACGTCGTAAGATTACGGAAAAAGAACTGGTAGGCAAAGACGGTGTTGTTGTAACCGAAGGTTTGAAAGCCGGAGAGCAGATCGTTACTGCCGGAGTAACCCGCCTTGTCGACGGACAACAAGTAAAAGTATTAACAGATTAAGAGGATAAGCAATGAATATTCCAAAATATTCCTTAGAGAATACGAAGATTATATACTTCTTCCTGGCTGTTATGCTGATAGGTGGTATATACTCTTTCTTTAAATTGCCGAAGAAGGAAGATGCTCCCTTTGTGATCAAGCAGGCTGTGCTTGTAACACAATATCCGGGTGCGACTCCTTTCGAGGTAGAAAAACTGGTCACCGAGCCAATCGAACGTGAGATTCAATCTATGTCTGACGTGCTTCAGATCAAGTCTGAATCTTATTTCGGTATGTCAAAGATTTCGATTGAACTTCAGCCGACACTCGACCCTGATAACATGCCTGTTAAGTGGGATGAACTTCGCCGTAAAGTGGCGAATATAGAGCCCCGCTTGCCGAGTGGTGCTTCTTCCATCTCAGTCAGCGATGATTTTGGAGATGTGTTTGGTATCTATTATGCGCTGAGTGCGGATGATGGTTATACCTATGATGAATTGCGTGACTGGGCCCAGAAGATCAAGACGGAATTGTCTCCCGTTCCCGGTGTTCAGAAAGTATATCTGTTCGGTGAACAGACACAAGTTATTAATGTAAGGATTTCAGTTCCTAAACTAGCAAACCTCGGTATCGACCCGAACTCGATACAGCAAGTGTTGCAAACGCAAAACCTGCTGGTAAATACCGGAGATATCAATACGGGTAACTACCAGTTGCGTGTCCGGGCGGAAGGAACCTATAAGAATATCCAGGATATCCGCGACCAGTTGATCGTAACCAAAAGCGGTAGTGAAGTCCGTTTAGGAGATATTGCTATTGTGGAACGAGGTTATATGGATCCTCCTTCCAATCTGATGCGTGTGGATGGCAAACGTGCTATCGGTATCGGAGTTGCTACAGGGGCTAAAGATGACGTGGTGGCTGTCGGTAATGATGTAGCTGCCCACCTCCAGGAGATGGAACAATTGTTTCCTGTTGGAATGGATCTGAAAACGATCTATCCGGAAAACAAGATTGCAGACGAGGCGAACAATGGTTTTATCCTGAACCTGATCGAATCGTTGTTGATTGTAATCGTGGTGATCTTCCTGGTGATGGGATCACGTGCCGGTATGCTGGTGGGTAGTTCGCTGCTCTTCTCGGTGGGCGGTACTTTATTGCTTATGCTGATCTGGGGCGTCGGACTGAACCGTACTTCGCTGGCTGCCTTTATCATTGCAATGGGTATGCTGGTGGATAATGCGATAGTTGTAACCGATAATGCGCAGGTGGGTATCAAGCGGGGATTGTCCCGTTATCAGGCCCTGATTGATGGGGCGACCAAACCGCAATGGGCATTGCTGGGGGCTACCTTTATCGCTGTCTGTTCATTCCTGCCGATGTATCTGGCTCCAGCTTCAGTAGCTGAAATCGTTAAACCGCTGTTTATCGTATTGGCTGTTTCATTAGGTTTAAGTTGGATACTGGCATTGACTCAGACAACAACTTTCGGTAACTTTATCCTGAAAGAAGCTAAACCGGGCGAGTCAAAGGATCCGTACGATACGAAACTGTATCATAAATTCGAAGGGGTGCTGGGTCGTCTGATCAAACGCAGATGGATAACTATTACTTCCGTGATTGCGACATTATTCCTCTCCTTATTTATTATGAGTATCATGCCGCAGAGTTTCTTCCCGATCATGAACAAACCCTATTTCCGTGCCGACCTGATCTTCCCTGAAGGGTACAGTATTTACGACGTGGAGAAAAATGTTAAGCTGATCGAAGATTATCTGAGCAAGAACGAGAATATCAAGTCATATTCATTTACCCTGGGAGGTTCACCGGTTCGTTATTACCTGGCAAGTTCGTCGGTAGGTCCGAAACCCAACTTTGCCAATGTGCTGATTGAGACTAAAAAGGCGGAGGATGCACAGGCGGAAGAAGGTAAGTTTTATGACTATATGGTGGCTAACTATCCTGATATCCTGACCCGTTCAGCCTTGTTTGCCTTGTCTCCGGTACCTGATGCCGCTATCGAGATCGGTTTTATCGGTGACAATGTGGATACACTGGTCGCTTTAACGGAACAAGTCAAAGAGATTGCCCGCCAGTACGACCAGGTGATGGAAGTGCGTGACAGCTGGGGGAATAAAGTACCGGTATGGAAACCGATGTACTCACAGGAAAAAGGTCTGCGCCTGGGTATTACCCGCCAGCAGGTTGCTTATTCCCTTCGTTCGGCAACAAACGGTGTGCCACTGGGTGAATATCGTGAAGGCGATGTCTTCATGCCTATCCTGATGAAGGATGCCGACAGGGATTCTATGAACCTGAACGATATTAGAACATTGCCGGTTTACAGTGCCAAAGGACGTTCCGTCAAAGTTGAACAGGTTATCGACGATTTCTCTCTCGATTATGAATATAATGTAGTGAGACGTTACAACCGTCAGCCTTACATGATGATGCAATGTGAACCGAAACGCGGCGCTAACACCATGGCTGCTTTCAGCCATCTTTGGACAGAAGCTCAAAAACAAATACAGGTTCCTGAAGGTTATAAGATGACTTATTTCGGAGAACAAAGCGAACAGGATAAAGGTAATAAAGCGATTGCCGCCAATATTCCGTTGATGTTCGGTCTGATCTATGTTACCCTGTTGTTCCTTTTCCCGAAATATTACCGTAAACCGGTGTTGATTATGGCTATGCTTCCGTTGATCTTCATCGGTGTGGTACTGGGATTACTGGTATTCGGCAAGTCGCTCGACTTCTTTGCGATGCTGGGATTGTTGGGACTGATCGGTATGAATATTAAGAATGCGATTGTGCTCGTCGATGAGATTGGTTTGCAAATGGATAACGGACTGGCTCCTGTCAATGCTGTTATCGAGGCAACCAAGACACGTATCGTGCCTGTTACGATGGCCTCGGGTACAACGATTCTGGGTATGCTTCCGTTGCTGGGCGACGCGATGTTTGCAGGTATGGCCGCAACGATCATGGGAGGTTTGTTTGTTTCAACCATCCTGACCATCTTCGTGCTTCCGGTTACCTATTGTATTTTCTTTAAGATTAAATCGGAATAAGATATGAAAAGTAAACTGATAATAGGTTGTATGTTACTGGGTGCCCTGTCTGCGAAAGCACAGGTGCAGCCCATTACGGCAGCCGAATACAAAGAAAAAGTACTTGAATACAGCCGTCAGATCAAGCAAAGTTCGGAAGAACGGATTGCAATGCAGCATGCTATTAAAGCAGCTAAAACAGCATTCTTCCCGGCTGTGGATTTCTCCGGAAGTTATCAATACCGTATAAATAAATACGAATTGGGAATGGGAGATGGCATACCCGGTATTGAAATGGACCATAATACGTATAGTCTTGGTGCCACAGTAAGCCAACCTATTTACGCCGGCGGACAAATTTACAACAATTATAAGGCTGCCGAAATCCAGGGTCAGATCGCTACTGAGGCCGAAGAGCTGACGACCGATAACATCGTTTATGCCGCAGATATGAACTATTGGTCTGTAGCCGCCCGTAAAGGCATGTACGCTGTAATGACACAGTATGTCGATATCGTACAGGAACTGGCAAACGTGCTGACTCTCCGTTTTCAGGACGGACAGATCAGCAAGACTGACCTGTTGCAGGTACAGGCCCGTTTAAAGGAAGCTGAGTTGAATAAAAGTGCCGCTTATAAGGATTATCAGATTGCATTGCAGAATCTGAATGTCCTGATGGGCGTCCCTCCAATGGAACCGATAACGATCACAGACTCTATTACGATGGTTTTGCCATTGCCTATGCAGGTCGGTGAATCGGCAGCATTGGAAAACCGGCCGGACTATCTGATCTCCAAACTGAACATCGAGTATCAGAAAAGACAGATCAACCTATCAAAAGCAAAATATAATCCGACCCTGTCTGTCGGTTTTCAGGGCACATGGGGAACTCCTATGCTGAACGTAAAAGGCTCCGATAACTTATGGACACCGGCTGTATTTGCTTCTTTAAAGATTCCTTTGTTCCGTTGGGGTGCCCGTTTCAAGGAAGTAAATTCCCAAAAAGCCGTGCTGCGCAGTAAAGAGTATGCAATGGATAATACCCGCGACCAGATCACTCAGGAAGTGGCTAATGCATGGACAAGCCTGACAGAGAATACTAAACAGATCGATGTCGCTGAAGAGGCTTGTAAGATAGCAGAAGAGAACCTGGATCTGAATACATTCAGTTATAACGAAGGAAAGCTTCCCATCGTCGATGTCCTTTCTGCCCAGTTGTCATGGATACAGTCTTATAGCAGCCTGATCCAGACCTGGTACCAGCAAAAAGCATCATTGGCCCAGTATAATAAGGCTATTGGTATCCGACGGATGCAGTGACTGTCTTTTTGTAAATAAGGTTGACTCTTTAAAGAATCAACAATGAAAAAGAAGAATTATTATCAAGAGAGAGAGCATCATCTGATGTGTCATGAGATTTATCGCCTTCGTGTAGTAGAAGGCC
>NZ_JAMOKS010000061.1:0-23568 GCF_023656785.1 Parabacteroides caecihominis | reverse complement strand
GCTCTATAAAACCCATCAATTACATGACTCATTTTCCCATGTAATCCAACATTACCTCCATAATTCAGCAACATGCAATAAATCCAGTCATGCTGGCCAAATCCATTTTTCCGACACCAAGTAGATTCAGGATCACCCCATTGAGGGCGACTTTCTGCAAATAGATCCAAAACAATCATATCACCTGCTTTCATATTTTCTATCATCTGAGGATGTGGATTAGTCTGCCAGGCCTGTGCTATCCAAATTGCTTCCGGATTATTTTTCTTCATTGCCTGCATAATGGCTTTACCTGCAGCATCCAGATCAACCCCGGCAACACTTCCTCCTTCGTGAAAGGGGTCCATACTATAAAAGTCCGCCTTCCCATACAATCTATTCAATTCTTTGTAATACAAAGATGCTATTTCCTGAAAACGAGGATCGGTCGGCAACAAGAATGCCGGTCTCCGATAACCACACCATAATCCGGGGTCAGAAACATTCAGCTTCAATTTTTCTTTTGCATTATGAGGGACCATTCCTGAGTAGCCTGGAAATACAGGTTTAATACCATACTCACGCATCCGCTTAACAATCCGTTGTTGCAGGGCTATCTGTTGTTTATACCAACTATCCGGGTTAGGTCCGCCCCAACCTTCCAGGTTATTCATCAGCCACCAACCCTGAAAGCCCGGTCCGGCAATAAATTCATTGATTTCTTCCTTCTTATAGCCCAGTTTTTTCAGAACATTAAACCATACGCCATCTGTGCCAACCATAGCCAACGGAAGATTGATTCCATGCAAAGCCATCCAATCTATCTCTTCTTCCCAACGCTTCCAATCCCAGAATGCCATGGAATATGAATACGTACAATAATTGAAATCATAACGATATTTCATATTCGTTTCATGGCGTTCCTTATGGCTAACTGCCGGAAGATTCTCCGGCAGTTTAGCCTGCATACCGTTCCACGACAGATGGATGCCTGCATAATATTTCAAATACCAATTCAGTCCGGTAGCAATACTTACTGGATTATTTCCACGAATAACTACCTTATCTCCTTTTTGGTCAAGTTCGAAAAACTCAATATCCGACCCCACCTGTTCTATAATAAACTTGTTTGAAGCTCCCTTATCAATACGTTCCAGCAACGCTTTAACCGGTGATGCAGCTTCAACAGTCAATGATATAAATAACAAGCATATCCAGCTTATTATTTTCATCTCACCTATTTTATACCACATCGTTACAAGGTTTTCTTTAAAAGAAGATTATCAACAAACACAGTCGTTATTCCTTTATTATAAAAAGATATCTTTACTGTGGCTTTATTTATACCAACCTCTTCCTTTGAAACAAAGTCAATAACATTTTTTTCATAAGAAGTTGCGTCTGTATCTTTCTTTGAAGTATCTTGTATCTGACCACTGACAGGAATAATATTCTCCACTTTAGTTTCCAAGTTACCATTACTCCAATATTCCAAAGAATAAGGAGTTGTATGATCAAGATATACATATTGACTCACTTGCTTACCCGGGGCAACAGCCAAGGCCTGTTTGCCATTCCGAACATTTTCAGTAACAATATTCCCATCGCCTTCCCAGGGATATATACTTTTGCCATACTCAAAGTCAGCATTAGGCAATTCATTTCCCTCTTCTAAGTCCCACTGATAAAATCGAATATAGTCTACTTCCATTGACACCGTGCCATCTTTTCCATAAGCCCCCAGATAGATATTCATAAAATGATTGGGAGATTTGATATCATTCGGATCAGACCATTCTTTTTTTAATACACCATCGATATAGAATTTCAAAGAATTAGGAGTCCAAAGCAGACTATGAGTTACCCACTTATTCTTGAAATCCATATCATTAATGAGATATTGTGCAATACATCTCTGCCATACACCTTTTGAGTCCACATTGCCATGAAGCACAATTTCCGTATTTAGATATTCACACATATCGATCTCATAAATCTGTCCAGCCGGGCGTATTCCTTCCACACCATTTACAATATCACCTTCTTGCAGATAATATTTCAAATCCGGTCCCGGAGAATCGAACCAAAATGCAGTATTCACCATTTGAGCGTCTTCGGTCGCATCTCTGCGAATACGTGCTTCTATGTATCCGCCGACTTTATCGCCCAATAAGTTTTTATTCGACCTCCAGTCATACGTCTGGATGGATGAAATTTTCCTGCCTCCCGATTGCCAGTAAGCCTTTGCAGGATTTTGATTGTCGGTATACAATATAAGCGAGTTTCCCGTAAATCTGATAGCAGGTTCAGGAAGAGTTCCGGTTTGAAACTCTTCCCAATTTGTTTTTTCCAGAAAATCAGCAGTAGAATAATATTGGGTAAACCATTTATTCGTATCCAATGCTGGAACGTCAAACTCATCATTCCATACAAGTTTCATACCCGCTATAGGACTTGCAGACACAGTTCCTCCATCCATATCTTGTTGACCCTGTTGATTCGGCTTATTTCCTTCACATCCCCAGCAGAGGAAAATACATCCTCCGATCAGTAACATATTTTTCATAATACAGTTTCTTTATTTATCAATAACCCGGATTTTGTAAAATCAACCCTTTACTTTCATTTATAACAGACTGAGGTATTGGCATCAGAACAAATTCATCTTTAGTTGTAGTAGACCCTTTTTTACGAGCATATTCTATATATTTGCTATGTCGAATAAGATCTGAACGACGCATTCCTTCAAAGAAAAATTCATGTCCACGTTCCAGTAGTAAAGCATCGAGGAATTCTTCAACCGAATTAAAATCGGTTACCATATACGAAGACAATCCGGCTCTTGAACGTATTTTATTCAATAAGTCTATAGCTTCTTGGGTAACACCTGCCTGACGGACAATTGCCTCAGAAAGAAGAGTCAGTACATCTGCATATCGGTATACTATCCAATCAACCTGGCTCTCTTCACCAGTTGCTGCAGGGTCTTCTCCGTATTTTAAAGGAATAACGCCTTTGGAAAGACTATAGTACTGATCTTTATTAGATTCGTTATAAAGAATACCGTCTGTTCCTCTATAAGAACTTATCAGAACGTCCAGGCGCTTGTCATTATTCTCGTAGGTATGAAAAAAAGTCCATGGGACTCTAAAACCATTCCACTTTTGTATTGCTGGGTTTTTGGTCGGATAAGTATCTGGCAATACATGAGCCAACCACAATTGTTGACTTACTCCTCTATCCTCTTGAACAGCAAAGATAATCTCTCTATTTTTCTCATTTTCCAGCGTGAAGATATCTTTATAATTAGTCACTAATTCATATCCGTATTCAGGTTTTTCTAACTCTCTTCCTATAGCTTCTGCTCTAGTCCAATCTTGTTCGTGCATATACAATTTCATTAATATAGTATACGCTAATCCTTTAGTAAATCTTCCATAATTACTATCACCTGCGTCATATCTTGCAGGAAGATATAGTGCCGCATTTTTCAAAGACTCTTCAATAAAGGAAACCATCCATTCTTTTGTTGGACGTGATATTATTATTTCCTGAAGTGGATCCAGTAATTCATTTAATGTAGGAATCGGGACCGGTCCATAAAAGTCATACAGCAAATATCCCAACCATCCTTTCGCCAGATTCAATTCAGCCAATAAAAGATTTCTTTCATCATCACTCATTTCTACATCCGCAATTCTATATTCAGCAAGAATCATTTTGCTAAAATCCTTAATATACGAACTATAAAAACGATTCGTATAACTGTAATCCGGAGTCCAGTAATGATATAAAAGTGGTCCCCAAACAGAATCGTCCCACAGGCATTCTCCTAAATCAGTGGACAAATCACTGACAACTTGTATACCACTAGCACAATTAAAGATTCCATCATAATGACTACAACGGAAAGTACCATATGCAGCAGCAACAACTAAAGCTTCAGCATCAGCCTTATTTTGAGGAAATATACTAGAATTTATTACCTCGTATTTCTTCGGGTCAAGATCAAGACACGATGAAAAAGAAACGCACAAAGCAAGTAATATTATTATTTTCTTCATATTATTATATTATTAAAAAGTAATATCTAATCCAATACTAAAACTACGGACATTAGGATAAGCATATGAATATTGAGTAGTTTCCGGATCGAATCCTCCATAATTCGTAAAAATAAAAGGATTATTCACATCACAATAGACTCTCATACTTCTAATCTTCTTCAAAGGAATAGTATATCCTAAGGTAATGTTTCTCATCCTCAAAAACCAGGTTTTATAATAAAAATAATCTCCTGCACCATAAACATTTTTACTTTGCGCCGGACCTGGTATTATCCCATCTGTATTGTCGTGTGCCCAAGCTCCTTTTACGTTTATCGGATAATTCGAACCATAAACAAAGTTTCCGGGTGTTGTTGAGTTATAAAAATCACCACCTACCAATTTATTAAATTGACCATACATATAAAAATTCAAATCAAATCTTCCATATCTTAATGTGTTGTTAAGTCCGAAGATATAGCCAGGATCAGTAGAACCATACATCACCTTATCCGCATCATCCAACTTTCCATCAGGTTTTCCGGTTTTTAAGGCTCTGCCGTATTCATCTACAACAGGATTACCAGCTTCATCCAGTAAGAAACCATCAATATCTTTTATTTTTACTTGTCCGGGTAAAGCATTAGGCATCCAATCGACAGTTTCTCCCGGCTGGATAATTCCGTCAGATAAATATCCAAAACTTGCCCTGATTGGTTCTATATATTCGTTATAAGAAGCAGGTTTCCAGGTATCAGCTCTTTCCTTCCACTTATCACGATAAAACGAAAAAGTCAAATCCGTACTCCAACTAAACTTCTTTGTCTGTATGTTTTGCGAATTAATAGTCAGTTCAAAACCTTTACTTTGCGTCGAACCGATATTCGCCATGATACTGCTTACCTCGTTGTATGACAAAAGAGAACGTGTATTTAACAAATCTGAGATAACTCGGCTGTAAAACTCAGTCGTAACATTCAGTCTGTTATTCATAAATCCCCAATCAATACCCAAATTCCACTCAGTTGTCGTTTCCCACTTCAGATCAGGGTTACCTAATTGACTCAAATACACACCTTTATGTTCTGTATCACCCCAAATAGTACTATAACCAACCTGATAATAACTCATGGCTCGTTCACCCACATTTGCATTACCTGTCTGTCCGTAACTCGCTCTTATTTTTGTATTTGAAATCACACCTTTCATTTTCTCCCAGAAAGGCTCTTCCGAAATTCTCCAACCAACCGACACTGAAGGAAAATAACCCCATCTATGATCAGGTGCAAAATTAGATGATCCGTCGGCACGCAGTGTAGCTGTTAACAAATAACGATCTTTAAATGAATAATTTAATCGTCCAAAGAAAGATGCCATCTTATCAATAAATGCAGACGATCCAACAGAAGGTTTTTCTGCATTTCCCGCCGCCATATTATTATATAGAAAACCATCAGTAAGAAAATCATTATTCCCTAAGGTTAACCATTCGTTATTAAATGTCTGATAAGAATATCCTCCCAAAATAGTAAAAGCATTTTTCTGAATTTGCTTTGAATAAGTCGCGGTTAATTCAAATAAATAATCAGATCTGTCAGACTGAGAGATAGAAGCCTGTCCATTCATTTTTTCACCATAAAGGGTTGTTTTTGGCAAATATGTTTTTCTTTTCTGATGATTACGGTCAATACCAGCATTCAATTTAAAAGTAAGTCCTTCTAATGGATTTGCACTGATAGAAACATTCCCTAAAAAACGATCCTTAACCGTTTCATCTGTAATATCTAACATAGACACAGGATTCGGAACCGTTGCACTTTCTGGATTTAAAGAGTAATTTCCTTTTTCATCACGAATCGGAATAAGTGGATTATAATTTAGAACAGATACCAACATACTAGCATTTTCAGCACTTCCATCTCCCAATGCAACATCATGAAACACATTACGGCTTGCATTAATACTAAAATCAACCAACAACCAATTGTTTATTTTCTGATCCAGGTTAATTCTTCCCGTATAACGACTCATATCATTTCCTTTAAGAATTCCATCCTGTTTCATATAATTTCCAGAAATAAGATACTTTGTATTTTTATTTCCTCCATTTATAGAAATACTGTGTTGCGTTTGAAAACCGGATCTCGTTACTTCTTTAAACCAATCTGTATCAGTTACAGGATTTTGAATTTGTTCTGCTGTATACTTTGGCGTAAATGTAACAACAGAATCATCAATTTGGTTATCACCGTAAGGATATATTTTATTATTAATCAACCACCATTCATAAACATTACGATTCCTTTCAGTCATATACTCTGAAGCATTTAACAAATCATACCCTTTTGATATTTGTTGAACAGAAACTGAACCTGAGTATTTTACAACCGGAGCATTATTCTCTCCTCTCTTAGTAGTCACAATAATCACACCATGACCGGCACGAGCTCCGTAAATGGCTGTAGAACTCGCATCCTTCAATACTTCTATAGATTCTATGTCATTGGGATTCAATGAAGCCAAAAAATTATCTCTCGTACCACTGGAATAACGATTTCCACTCCCTAAATTTCCAGGATCACTAACAGGAAAACCATCAATAATAATCAACGGATCATTCCCAGCATTAACTGAACCCGCCCCTCTGATCTGCATATTCGATTTTGCTCCAGGTTGCGCCGATGTTCGATTGATTTCCAAACCTGCAGCCTTACCAGACAACATATAAGCAATAGAAGAAGATGTATTCACAGGCTGATCTGCCATACGAATAGAAGCAACAGCCCCTGTCAAATCTCTTTTCTTCATCGTTCCGTACCCTACAACGACCACTTCCTCTAAGACTTGTGTATCTTCTTGTAAAACTACTTGTATATCCAATTTATTTTTCACTTGAATCTCCTGCGAAACATAGCCTATATAAGTAATAAGAAGAATATCTTTTTCTTCTACATCCAAAAAGAATTTACCATCCAAGTCCGTAGTCGTACCTGTAGTTGTCCCCTTTATTGAAACATTAGCTCCAATGATCGGTTCCCCTTTTTTATCTTTAACAATACCTGTAACTCTTTTCTTTACATTATTCTGTTGAGCTTCCTGTTTTTCCGTAGAGAGAATAATCTTTTTATCCACTACCGAATAACGCACATCCGTACCGGCAAACACTGTTTCCAGCACTTTAAATATATCGCTTTTCTTAGCTACGACAGAGACTCTCCGATGCAGATCGACATGTTTGATATTAAAGAAGAAAGAGAAATCTGATTGTTCCTCGATCTCATCCAACACTTCCTTTACCGTTTGGTTCCGCATCTCCAGATTCACTGTAGCCTTCTGTGCATAGCTATCTGTTGCTTGCGCCAAACCTATGGAACATAATAGTAAGAAGACTGATAACTTCATAACTCTCGGTATTTTATTTAAGATAAACCGCAGAAACTCTGCTACCCAAAACTGTTGGGTATTAAAATGTTTTTGCATAACTTTGTACTGATCTAATTAATAAAAGTGATTTACTACTGCTTGTCGCCAAACAAGCGTTTTAAATTAATTCTTTCCATCCGGAGAAATACGCCAATATATCTCCGGATGTTTTTCTTTAGGGTGGTTTGCTTTTCATGATCTTTTCAATTAGATTAATAAATTTCTATTCTCGCTCTCTCATTTGTCGTATTCTGGGTATCCAGATAACGCCATTTTATATTCGATGATATTTTAAATATTTCCAATATACGTTCCAAACGCTGGTTTGTGAAAGTTCCGTTGAAAGCTTCACTGCGAAGACGATCATTGGATAACACAAAGTTTACATTAAAACGTTTCTCCAACATCCGCAATGCTTCCGGTAACGGAGTTGCCAGGAAAACAATCTTTCCGTCTTTCCAGGCAGTTTCTGTTTCACCGCTTGTCCGGAGCAACTTAACCTGAGAAGAGGTTGTATCATACAGCAGTTTTTGTCCGGGCTTCATCTCTACCGTAGCTAGTTGCTGATTCTTCTGATAAGCAAAGCGAACTTTCCCTTCCACCAACGTTGTGGAGATAAACGAATCTCTCTCGAACGCTTCCACATTAAAAGACGTTCCCAAGACTTCAATCTGCGTTTGACAAGGACCGGATACGATAAAATGATGCTCAGGATCTTTCTGAACTTCAAAAAATGCCTCTCCTTTTAGTTGAACATTTCTCTTTCCTCCACTGAAAGAAGAAGGATAGGTCAAAGATGATTCTGAATTAAGATAGACTTTGGAACCGTCAGGAAGGTCGACAGTCGTCGTCATTCCCGGATTTGTTTTTATCTCGACCATCCGGGCAATCTCAGTCCGGGGAGTAAAGTGCTCGATGCCCCAGATAATAAGAAGGGGAACAAAGAGAATAGCTGCCACCCGCTGTACCCAGGTAAACCAGTTTACGAGCGAATGTTCCTTACTCATTTTACGGTTTACGGAAGCCAAAGCCCTCTCTGTATTCACCTGCGATTCCATCCGCACCGTGCCCATTGCCTGATCGATGGCATACATTTGTTTGACAATCCGGTAATTATCTTCCGACTGCCCGATCCATTCCTCTACCATCCGGCATTCTTCTATCGTTGCCTCACCGGAACAATACCGGGGAAGAATCTCTTCGATCTTATCTATATTAAATGTTTCCATCTGCACTTTTATTCCTTTTTATATATTAGACAAGAGAACTACGACAGATTACTAAACGGGAATCCACTTTTTTTTGATATTTTTTTTCTACGACAAAAAACCTACCTTTGCAACCAGGGAGAAAGTAATATGAAAAATACCTCACAAGCGATAGATGATTCATTTCTGTTATCAGCCATGCAACATGGGGATAAAAAGGCCTATGGTACCTTATTCAGAAGATACTATCCGATGTTATGTACGTATGCAAATCGATTTGTCAGTCTGGAAGATGCCGAAGAGATCGTGCAGGATGTCATGTTGTGGTTATGGGAAAATCGGGAAATACAAACCTTCAATACCTCCTTCTGCCAATACCTGTACAAGGCTGTCTACCACAGATGTATCAATCAACTTACCCGCCAGCAGTCACAATTACGGGCAGAAACGCGTTTCTACGAATATATGCTGGAAATGCTACAGGATACCGATTTCTATCAAACGGAAGAGTTGAAAAAGCATATCATCGAGGCAATACATGCCTTACCGCCCAGTTACCGGGAGGCATTTGTAATGCATCGCTTTGAAAATAAAAGTTATAAAGAGATTGCCGAAATCCTGCAGGTTTCCACCCAAACGGTAAATTACCGCATCCAGCAAGCCTTAAAACAGTTACGGGTCAGTTTAAAAGATTATTTACCGATCATCTTCTTATTACTCCCCAAAAACCTGCTTTCTTAAAGGCTTACTGAATTATAAGGTTAGATTTCAGAATCATTCACCGGCTTCCCGTAACTGTTCCGCCAGTTTATCCATATCTTCCGGGCTGGCTGCTTTCTTGAATTGCAATTCTCCTTTCTTATTGATGATGGCGCATTGAGGAAGATATAATGCGCCATTATTGCCGAATGTATTGTAGATATCCATCTTGAAGAAGTCGTTAATGATAACATGTTCTCCCTTCAAATCATAAAATGCAGCCAGTTTCTTCCACAAGTTCGCATCCGTCTGACGGTCTACCGATATATAAAGCAACACGATATCATTCTCCTTTGCATATTGCTGCAAAGGTTTTACGTGAGCAAAAGATTCACGACACGGACTACACCATGTAGCCCAGATATCAATAAAAATAACCTTCCCTAAATACCGATTCGCAATTTCTTCAAAAGTACGCACGCTATCCGTATTCAATAGATGGACGTCTTCCGGTATCTCAATATTGTTAAACGCAATATTCTTTTGTGTAGCTTCATTGAGTGAAGGCATGAGAAGGCTTGAAGGATGCAATTCTTTAAACTGTTCATATAAAGCGGGTATCCCCGTCGAATAACTCTCGTTCGAAGCATCTTCAAGAATAACGTTGGCCATGGCGACTTCCTGTACACGCCCTTTCAGGTTGTTTTTATACCAGTCGAAAAGTTTCTGTTTGCCTTCATTCCGGTCTTTGGGCTGCTGTTTTGTTTTCATGTAAAGTTCTATACCGGCTACATTGGATATCACATCAGCAAATGCGTCGGAAAAGACATTCTCCGGCCGGCTGATATCAGCATATGCCAGCATTTCCGGATAAACGGCCTCCCACTCTTTCTTGGTTTCTTCCGTTCCCTGATAGTCAATACCGAAATATTGGTTCATAAAGGCCAGCAACATCTGCATACGAACGTCTTGCACCGCCCTCTTTTTGAATACATCATCCACCCCTGTAATCTTTTCCTCTATTCCCGATGCATAGTCCGTCAGTTTCTGATAGACAGAAGAGGCAACCGTATCCTTTGCCACCTGGAAAGCATCCCCTCTTCGTGCTCTCAAATTAAAGACTTCTCCCTGTAACCGGGAAAGTTCTTTTACTATTTCATTTTCATTTACCAACTTATTTTCAATACTCAGGCTATTTTCGAGGGATGCGTCGATATCGAGTACATTCTTTCCCGGTTCAGCATAAACCGTTCCCAGATATTTTTGCCCATAGATATAGAAAGATATCTTCTCATTTCCTTTAGACGGAAGAGTGATATGATACGTACTGTCGGCTTGCAGAAACAAGGTATCCTTTTGTGTTGCATTGTATATACCATCCATTGTCGGCCAATAGACGATCGTATTTCCGGAAAGATTCGAAACTTTACCTTCGAGGGTTATCGATTCCGGCGAACAACCCGTTAATCCAAAGATAGCTATACCAGCCAATACACATCCCAGTCTTTGATTTTTCATCTTATTAGTTTTAGATATTTGCTACATAATTGATATACGCAAAAGTAGAGAATTATTTAGCAAATATCTACCGTTAGGTATTAATTTGTTTCAGTCATGATCAGGTTTTAATGTTGCGTCGTTGGTAGGGGCGGTTCGCGAACCGCCCTTACGGTGTCAATGTACGCCTGTAAGGCTTTAACAAAAGGCCTACAGCCTGAAGACACCGTCACTAACTGGCTCATCCTATAATTAGCAGATAGTTCAATTATTTCTAAATTGGCACATTGGCATATTGCCACATTGGCTCATATTTTCTATCTTTCCACCGGTGTAAATCCTTCTGTTGGCTTGTTACGCGATCATTTTTCTTGTGAGGAAGCATCCAGAGCCATTAAAAGAGCGACCACTTCCGAATAATTCTGGCGGCCGGAAGGAATGTTGTTACCTTTCAGGAACCAATTATAGACCGTGTCCTGTATATCGCCGATTGTCGGACTATACAACGTTTGCCAATAAGCCACTTTACGGTTGTAGGCATCTTTCACATCCGGAGAGATCGTTTCTTTCCAACGGTTGAAATCCTCTTCCGGCAACAACTGGTACGCATTGCCCAGCACATAAGGCAGCAAACCGAAATAAGCGGAGAAACGTATTTCCGGCACTTCGGAACGCGAACATGCCAGAAAACCGTACAGGTTTGCCTCCGCCTCATTGGAAATGCCCAGTACATGTGCCATTTCATGAGCATAGGTGAAAGGATACTGGACCGGAAGCAGCTCCGGATTCAGATTGTATTCGGTAAAGAACGGTCCCATATATCCCAGTACGCCGACACCGCTCATCAGAGCCGGGACCAGCATCGGTTTCGGATGCAGGTAAGCCGCCGGCCGGACCAGACCGAAACGTCCCGCTATTTCCCGGTAGCTTTTCTCCACCTCCTTCGCCACGACCGCCTTGTCGATCTTCCCGACAGGAACAAAGGAAGCATTCAATGCCTCCGTGTAATCAGCCAGAAACGAACGGAAGTTATCCTCCGAATAGGCTGCATAAGGCACTTCCGCCCGGGCATAGAAGTTCATCCTGAAATAATTCATCCCCCAGGCCATATAGAACCAGACATATACCCAAAGCAAAAATTCCGCCATCCGTCCGATGGTCCTCAACCACGGACGCCGTTTCACAATCGCATAAACCAGATAGACTATCAACCCGGCAATACTGCCATAAATAAAGCAATCGCCGATCGAGAAAGGGAAAAGAGAAGAAAAACGGGATAACACCGCCGAAAATACCGGATAAACCGTACGGGCATACCACTCTCCCATCACAGGAGAAGACATAGTCGTCCAGATAAACACCAGCAAGACCGCCAGTACAACCCAGCGCAAACGTATATTTTTAATCACATCCTTTACATTCATCATGCAAACAAAGATAGATAATCCCTTTTCACTCTCCAAACGGATGCACGAATATAAATCGTGCCCCTTCGGTATAAGCAGGATCAAGAGTCAGCGTACCTCCGATACGGTTGGCTATCATACGGCAGATTGGTAATCCAAGTCCGGCTCCCTGTTTAAACTCATCCACTTTTTCAAAACGGTTGAAGATACTCTCCTGCTTTTCGGGAGGAACACCGCAGCCAGTATCCGTTACTGAGAAAACGACCTGCTTCTTCTCTTTGTCGACCTGATAATCCAGGTTGACCTCTCCCTGCTCCGTAAATTTGGCTGCGTTCGTCAGCAAGTTCAACAGTAGTTGTTGCAAGCGGAGCGGGTCGGTTTTCATCATATAATCTTTATCCGAGCATGTCAGGGTCAGTTTAACACCCGGCTGTACTTTCTGCCGCATGCTTTCCCGGGCATTCATACAACAAGAATAGATATTACAATCTTTCAGGACCAGGCTGAACGAGTCCGAATCCAGACGCGACAGATCGAGGACATCGTTTACCAGGTTCAGTAATAAATCCGAACTGTTATTAATGATACGGATAAACTCCTTCCGCTCTTCCTCATCCGCATCTTCCAATAAACCGGAAAAGCCGACAATCGCATTCAGAGGCGTCCGTATCTCATGGCTGATGTTAGCCACGAAAGCCGTTTTCATACGGTTGGATTCTTCTGCCTGTTCCTTGGCTATGCGCAGCTTATCTGTTGTTTCGATCAGCACTCCGCGCTCCTTTTGCAAATCATTCTTCAACTTTTGAGTGTGATACGCATAACGGAACAAAAAATAGAATGATATCAGCAATACTCCAAAAAAGATAATGGAAATTGTCAACTGGGTCTGTTTTTGAGATAATTGTTCTTTCTGATGAAGCATATGCTGCTCCTGTATTTTCTTCTCATTCAGATTGTGCAAAGTTCGGAGCTGATTCAACTGCCGGGTAAAAGCAGTGACGTTTATCTGTTCTACCAACTTCAATAATTCTTCATGCAGGGCGAGTGCTTCATCCTTCTTTCCGGCGGCTTTGAGTATTTCGAGTTTCACTTTCAGAACGTCCGGCGAATATTCAGCCGTCAGCGTCCTGTCAATCTGACGGAAAGCCTCCGGGTAATCTTTTACAAACAAATAATACCGGGCCATTGCTAGGTTATAGATAGAGATCAGATAGACTTCATCCCTATTCTTCTCATTCACATAAGAAGATGCCTTTTGCACAGCCCTGAACGCTTCAGCCTGGTTGTGTTCCTCTACATACAAATTAATATAATTGGAATACAAGACACAGAACATCCGGTCAAACGGATAGTTAACCCATTTTCCAGGAGACTCTTTCTCCATATCCCGCAATAAGAATTCAAAATGCTCAAGGAGAGGCCTGACTTTATCCAGCTTATTGAGCCGAAAATAAGAAATCACCAGATAAGACATGATCTGTATTTCATAAGTAGGGTCTTTGCCGGACTCCCTTATCAGAGACAACCCCTTTTCAAAAGCAGTAACAGCATCTTCATCCCTGCCTATAAAAAGATAAATCATTCCTAAATATTCGTTACTTGAAATCGCTCCCCTCAATATTCCTGTTTCATCTGCCAGAATCTGAAGGCGCACCGCCTCGTTCATCGCCAATTCATAATCCCCATTGATCAGATAAGAACGGCAATAATAATTAAGAAAATCAAACTTAGCTTCCGGAATATCATTATGGACCTTCGTTACCGAATCGAGTATCCCTCCCCAATAAAACAGGCTGTCCGGATTATTCCTATTACAATAATAACGTCCCCAAAAAGAAAGCCCCTCATAATAATACGACATGGAATCGACCTCATCAGCCAACCGGATCATCTGTCCCAAATAATCAAGTTCCACAGGTGTATCCCTATGTAATTGGACCAACTCGTACAACACTTTCAACCTCACATTGGCAGCTGTTATTTCTTGAAAAACAGATTGTAAACTATCCTGAGTCAATTTCCTTTGATTTTCATCAATATCCACCCCGGAACAATAAGCCTCCATCCCCCATAACAACAGACAAAAAAACCCAAATAGCCCTCTAATATATATGCATTTATCTTTCATTCAAAACCCTCCATCTATTGATTTCCAAAGATAGACGTTTTTGCGAAATACAGTCATTTTTAGATAGAATATTACTAAAAATATTATTCGGCAAGCACACCCGCTTCATACCCTGCCGGATCATTTCTGATCCCGGATTATGAACCTATCTCCAGATATCAGCCTAAAAAAGGCGACTCCTGTCAAGAGTCACCTTCGTAAAATTTATTTATAGGAACACATCCACATTCAGGATATATTCTTATTCAACAATTTCTTTGCCTCCGCCTCCGACAGGTTGCGGCGACCGGCATATTCTTTCATTTGTTCTTCATCGATCGAGCCGATCATGAAATACTGCGAATCAGGGTGGGCGATGTAGATACCGCTGACTGTTGCGGTGGGATACATGGCACCGTTTTCCGTCAGTTTCACATGGATCTGCGACATATCGAGCAGGTTGTCCAACGTATAATTCAACAACTGATCGGGCAATGAAGGATAACCGATTGCCGGACGGATACCCTGATATTTCACTTTGTACAGGTCAGGGATCGACAAAGCTTCGTCCGGAGCATACCCCCAGTATTCTTTGCGGACTTTTTCATGGAGATATTCCGCCAGGGCTTCCGCCAGACGGTCCGTCAATGTCTGAAGCAACATGGAATTGTAGGTGTCCCCTTCTTCTTCCAGCTTATTCTTCAAGTCTTCGGCACCGACACCGGCCGTTACGACAAACGCACCCGCATAATCGGTACGACCTTCCGACACCGGCATGATATAATCGGCCAGCGATTTATAAACGCCCTCCTCCTTTTTCGACTGCTGACGCAATACCGGGATCGCGCTCTCTCCTATCCGGATCGTATCGCCATCGCTGTTAGCCGGGAAGAAACCGTAGATGGCCTTACAATATTCAGCCTTCATCTCTACCAGCCGGTCCAGCAGTTTGACTGCGTCTTTATACAGTTGCATGGCTTCAGCCGCCTTGGCACGGTCCTCTTCCGGAAAATCGGCCAGCCAGGAAGCACGACAAGCATCGCAACCATGTATCTGAGTGATACCGGCAAAGCGGCCGTTCAATTTCCAGGCGGTAAAGAAGAATGTCCAATGTATATAAGGAATGATTTCCTCCAACGGGATATAAGGCAATACATGGATACCCATCTGATTCGGAACTACCGGCGTATATCCCTTCCAGTCTATCTGTTGAGGATTGGCACGGGCTTCGCTCAGTGAAACCAGCACTTCCTTTTTCTTTTCCATGGAAGCACGCAAGGCTTCATATTCATTATTCAGATTTTCGATATACGCATCACGGGTATCCGGATTCAGCAGCTTGGCTGCGATCAACGGGTTCTGCGATGCATCGAGCACATGGATCACCGGATAGTCGTAATGAGGAGCGATCTTGATAGCCGTATGCAATTTGGAGGTTGTCGCACCGCCCACCATAATAGGTATGGTCAGACCTGCTTTCTGCATTTCATCCGTCACATGCACCATCTCTTCCAGCGAAGGGGTGATCAGGCCGGACAGGCAAACCAGGTCGGGCTGCTCCTTCATGGCAGTCTGCACGATCACTTCGGCAGGAACCATCACACCCAGGTCGATCACTTCATAGTTGTTGCAGGCCAGGACGATCGAAACGATATTCTTTCCGATATCATGCACATCGCCTTTTACGGTAGCAAAAACCACCTTTCCGGCTTTTGCCGAACCGGCTGCCGATTTCTGCGCCTCGATGGCCGGTTGCAGGATAGCCACTGCCTTTTTCATCGTACGGGCGGTCTTCACCACTTGCGGCAGAAACATCTTTCCGGCCCCGAACAATTCGCCGACCTTATTCATCCCGCCCATCAACGGACCGTCGATAATATCCACGGCACGCGGATATTCCTTCAACGCCTCCTGCAAGTCTTCTTCCAGATGGTCACCGATACCTTTTATCAGGGCATATTCAAGACGTTCCTTCAATGGCTGTTCACGCCAGGCTTCATGCTTTTCTTCCGTTCCGCCCTGTTTCTCAACGACCAGATTCTGGGCATAGGAGATCAGTTCCTCTGCCGCTTCGGGACGGCGGTACAAGATCACATCTTCCAGCAAATTGCGGAATTCAGGTTCTATATCTTCATACAGTACGGCAGACGACGGGTTGACAATACCCATATCCAGTCCCTTGCTGATAGCATGGTAAAGGAATACGGAGTGCATCGCCTCACGTACATAATTATTTCCACGGAAGGAGAACGACAGGTTACTGATACCCCCACTCACTTTCGCACCCGGCAAGTTCTGTTTGATCCATTCGACGGCACGGATAAAATCGAGTCCGTATCCGTTATGTTCTTCCATCCCGGTTGCGATTGCCAGCACATTCGGGTCGAAAATAATTCCGTTCGGATCGAAATCTATTTTCTCCCGGAGGAGACGGTAAGCGCGTCCGCAGACTTCGGCTTTCCGTTCGAAAGTATCCGCCTGCCCTTTTTCATCGAAAGCCATCACCACGGCGGCAGCTCCCAACTGTTTGATGCGGGCGGCATGAGCCAGGAAGACTTCCTCCCCTTCTTTCAGCGAGATCGAGTTGACAATACTCTTTCCCTGCACACACATCAGTCCCTCTTCGATCACTTCCCATTTGGAAGAGTCGATCATGACGGGGA
Source organism: Parabacteroides caecihominis (assembly GCF_023656785.1). Lineage (NCBI taxonomy): Bacteria > Pseudomonadati > Bacteroidota > Bacteroidia > Bacteroidales > Tannerellaceae > Parabacteroides > Parabacteroides caecihominis. The sequence continues at coordinate 6,540 of NZ_JAMOKS010000061.1, read as the reverse complement.
CACGGGCGATATCGGGCTCGGAAGCGACCAGGTTCAGGAAAGTAGTCATCTCCTTCACCGCATCGAGCATACCATCATCCATATTGATATCGATCACCTGGGCACCATCTTCCACTTGTTTGCGGGCAATGGTCAGCGCCTCTTCATAGTTTCCCTCTTTGATCAGGCGCAGGAATTTACGAGAGCCGGCCACGTTACAACGTTCGCCGATATTGATGAAGTTATTTTCTTTCTTTACTTCCAGCAGTTCGAGGCCCGACAGCCACAGGCAATCCGGTTTCGGAGCCGGCACATGCGGCTTCGCTCCTTTTACCAATGCCGGATACTGGGCGATATGGGCCGGAGTCGTACCGCAACAGCCACCGATAATATTTACCAGTCCTTCTTCGATAAACGGTTTGACATGGACAGCCATCTTTTCGGGTGTCTCATCGTATGTACCGAAACTGTTAGGCAACCCGGCATTCGGATAGGCACTGATAAAGTAAGGGGCATGTTTGGCCAGTTCCGCCAGATAAGGTTTCATATCGGCCGCACCGAACGAGCAGTTCAGGCCGATGCTGACCAGGTTGATATGCTGAACCGATGCCAGGAAAGCACCCAGCGTCTGCCCGGACAACGTGCGTCCGCCCTGAGCCGACAACGTCAGGGACAACATGATGGGCAGGTTTTTGCCTTTTTCCTTCAATGCTGTTTCGGCTGCCTCGAGTCCGGCTTTCACGTTCAGCGTATCGAAGGTAGTCTCGAAAAGGATAAGATCGACACCACCGTCAATCAAGGCCTCCACCTGTTCCTTATATGCTTTATATACATCTTTATAGGTAACGGCACGATAAGCAGGGTTGCTTACATCGGGGCTCATGGAGGCGGTCTTGTTAGTCGGACCGATCGAGCCGGCAACAAAAACAGTCCTGTCGGGATGTTCCGCCATGAACTCGTCGGCCACTTCGCGTCCCAACTTACCGGCGGCCAGGTTTATTTCGCGCACATATTCCTGCATAGCGTAATCTTCCATCGAGATCGCGTTGGCATTGAATGTGTTGGTGGCAAAAATATCGGCCCCGGCATCCAGGTATTGCCGGTGAATGGATTTGATCACGTCCGGACGGGTGATACACAACAGGTCGTTGTTTCCTTTCAGCTGTCCGGGGAAATCGGCAAAACGGTCGCCGCGATAATCCTGTTCATTGAGTTTGAATCCCTGGATCATGGTACCCATACCACCATCCAGTATCAGGATACGCTCCTGGAGAGATCGTATAAATAATTCTTTAGTCATAGATATGTTGTTTCTTTATGAAAAGAGAAACGGCAAGAATATCTCTTACCGTTTGAATGCCCTGTCCATCTCCCGCTTATCGTCACGGGCTTTGATGGAATCGCGCTTATCGTATTCCTTCTTACCTTTGGCAATGGCAACAACCACCTTCGCCAGCCCTTTTTCATTGATGAACATACGGGTCGGGATAATGGTAAAACCGCTGTTGCGGACGGCACTGTCTATCTTGCGCAGCTCCTTTTTGGTAAGCAGTAGTTTGCGGTCGCGACGTGCGACGTGATTATTATAGGTACCATAGAAATACTCGGCGATATACATGTTCTTTACCCACAACTCGCCTTTCTCCACGATACAGAACGTATCCACCAGGCTGGCTTTTCCCAGGCGGATGGATTTAATCTCCGTCCCCGTCAGCACAATCCCGGCAGTAAAAGTATCGAGCAATTCGTAATCGAAGGTTGCCCGCTTATTCTTTATCTGTATATTATTACTAATCTTTTCTTTCATCTTTTTCTAACTGTCAATAACGTAACCCCGGCATCAGCATGAATAAAACAAACTCGATCACCGCCGGCGTCAACAAAATGATAACGGTTGTTATACCGGCAAACTTCAGGCGCTCTTTCTCTTCCACCTGCATGTAAGGACCGGCCCCTTCCCATACAATATAAAATGTATAAAGTATAAAGATGCGCAGGAAGAAAAACTCCGGCAACAGCATCAGTACGACGTTCAACGCAAACATCAGGGAGGATGAATAACCGACAAAACGCTGGCAAAGTTTCATATCTTTCTCTCTTTTGAACAATCCCTGCCAGGCTTCATTCAGCAAATATGCCCCGAGATAGAAACCTCCGAACGAAGCAACCAGCGTTTTGATCGACGACTTCAACGCCAGTTCGACATCAAATTCCTTCCGTGTAAACAATACGCCCAGAAAAGCTGCCACAGTTACCAGCCCGATTAACGGATATATAAAGCGCGACAAGAACTCGTCGCCCTTCTCTTCTTTCCTCGACAGCATATCCCAGGCCTTCCCCGGTTGGGATATGATGGCTATAACCCATTTAATTATCTCCTTGTACATCTCTCTGTTTTTCTATTTGAATATATTCTCCCTATCCCCTCTACTTATCTGTTTTTCCTTATTCAGTCCTGCTGTTAATTTTATATTCTATCGGTTCCGTCCTGTCCCAGATACAAGCTGTCGTATCCTTATTAAAAGCAGAAGCATAATTGATCGCTATAGAAAATGTGTTACTGCCTTTTTCTTCCTCCAAAGCACTCACCATATTATAGAACTCTTCCACACTAAAGGCATTCACCAGGTTCAGTTGCTGGCCTTTAGGCAGCTCCTCCCCTTCCCCGACTTCAATTCTTGCTATCGCTCTCAGATATAAATTGTAAATACGTTTGCCGTCTTCCTGGGTATACAGATTTTCAGGATTATAGCTTATCATGAAACTATCCTTCTGATTCTCCACAACCGTATGGGTACTCCATAAAAACAGTCGGCCTCTGATATAAAAGTCCCTTCCAGTGATAGCCTTCGTCAGCATCTCGTCTTTCAATACGACCGTTGTATCCGTCCAGTTTTTATCCACAGGCCACAAATCCACAGGAATAGGATTTTCTATCAGCTCGATAGACAAACTATCCGAATTCTGTAACTCAGGAGCAGCAGAATCAAATGAATATTGTATCAGAAAACAATCGCCATTATTCCCGCTTACGCCTAAATTGGTACCATAAAGGAAACGCCCGCCCTCAACAAAGAAGCCCTGGGTCGGACGGGTCTGATACACAGCTTCCTGCTCCCCTACGGTGATCCGTGTATTCGTATCCCCCAGACAAGAGGACATCATCAACAAGCAAACTATGAATATGCTATATAACTCTTTATTTTTCATCACATTCTATCTTTACGAACATTCAAGTTTAACCACACCCCACATGACGGGATCGTACAAAGGTAGTAAAAAAGGAAACACAACAAACAAGAAAACCGGGAACCTTTGCAAAAACAAAGAAACCCGGCTTTCTCTATATAATTAATTAACAATTAAATTGTATCGGAATAGTAGGCTTTCGGAAGCTGGCGGCAGTTGTACTGGGAAGCCATCACCTCGCCGTAAGCACCGGCCGAACGCAAGGCGATCAGGTCTCCGCGATGTGCTTTATTCAATTCTACATCTTTACCGAACACGTCGGATGATTCGCAGATAGGGCCAACTACATCATACAATTCAACATCTTCATCACTGGAGATATTCTCGATCCGGTGATAAGCGTCGTACATGGCCGGACGGATCAGTTCGGTGAAACCGGCATCCAGGATAGCGAATTTCTTTGTCTCGCCTTCCTTTACATACAGCACCTTTGAGATCAGCGTACCGCACTGGGCTACTACCGAGCGGCCCGGCTCGAAATGTACCTGCTGGCCGGGACGTATTTTCAGCAATTTGTTGAATACGGCAAAGTAATTATCGAAAGCCGGGATCGGCAAATGATTCGGGTGATAATAATCGATACCGAGGCCACCTCCGAAATTCACATTTTCGATCCGGATACCACGTGCTTCCAGGTCTTCCTGTATTTCGTTTACACGAATCACCAGGTTACGGAAAGCTGACATGTCCGTGATCTGCGAACCGATATGGAAATGAATACCGATCAGTTTCACATTTTTCAGATTCGCCAGGTTATCCAGCACCTGTCCTAACTGGCTCAGGTTGATACCGAACTTATTCTCCTTCATACCGGTCGTGATCTTGGCATGTGTATGGGCATCCACTTCCGGGTTGATACGGAGAGCGACCGAGGCTACTTTATTCTTAGCGGCAGCCAGTTCGTCAATTATCTCCAACTCTACCGCCGATTCCACATTGAAACAAAAAATATCGTTATCCAGTCCCAGATTGATCTCCCAGTCGGCTTTGCCCACACCGGCAAAAACGATCTTATCAGCCGGAAAACCTGCATCCAATGCCGCTTTAACCTCACCGCCGCTTACACAATCGGCACCCAGTCCATTTTCAGCTATGATAGAAAGGATTCGCGGATTGGCATTTGCCTTTACGGCATAATGTGCATGATAGCCGTATTTGCCGGCTTCGTTCTTCACCATATCCAGTGTATCCTGTAATAACTTTACATCATAATAATAGAAAGGCGTAGGAAGTGCCTTCAATTTATCTATCGGGAATGTTCCTTTGAGCATATTACTTTATTATATATAAATTAAAAAAAAGGACAGTCCGGAAAAGGCTGCCCTCATATATTTAGTTGTTAAATAAATGATCGCTTAACGCCTGCAGCGCTTTCACTTTATCAGTGGCTTTCACCAGAAGTGAGACGTTGTAGTTGCTACCGCCATATGATATCATACGTACCGGAACATCTTTCATCGCCTGAACGATGCGGGCTTCAAAACCGACGTTATCCCATTCCAGGTCACCAACTACGCAAACAATTACCATATCTTCATCTACGGTAACGGTTCCGTATTTCTTCAGATCGTCTACAATTTCTTCCAGATGTTTGCGGTTGTCGATCGTTACCGATACGCCTACCTCAGAAGTAGTAACCATATCGATCGGAGTCTGGTAGTTTTCGAAGATTTCGAATACCTTACGCAGGAAACCGGTAGCCAGCAACATACGGCCACTCTTTATCTTAATGGAAGTGATATTGTCTTTCGCAGCAACGGCTTTGATCTTTCCTTTTTCTGTGTTGTTGGAGATCAATGTACCCGGAGCATCCGGCTGCATGGTGTTCAGCAGGCGAACCGGTATATTGTTCAACTTGGCCGGCAGGATGCAAGTCGGGTGCAGGATCTTGGCACCAAAGTAAGCCAGTTCAGCTGCTTCCTCAAAATGCAGGTTACGGACAGGAGATGTTTTATCTACGATACGCGGATCGTTATTGTGCATTCCGTCGATATCTGTCCAGATTTGAATTTCATCAGCATTGAGGGCTGCACCGATCAAAGAAGCGCTATAGTCGCTACCGCCACGCTGCAAGTTATCAATTTCACCGTAAGCATTACGGCAAATGTAACCCTGAGTGATATACAACTCAGCATCCTTATGTTCATTCAGCAGTTTAACCAGACGCTCTTTGATATATACAGGGTCCGGTTCTGCATTCTTGTCCGTCCGCATATATTCCAATGCCGGAAGTAGGACAGATTTCACACCTGTTTCATTCAGATACAGGTTCATCATGCCGGTAGAGATCAACTCGCCTTGTGCCAGCACGACCTTTTCTTCGAACAAGGTGAACAGGTCTTTAGTAAAAGTGCGGATATAATCAAAATGAGATTTTACAAGTTCTTTGGCTTTCTGCTTATATTCGTCGGTACTGTACAGTTCTTCGATATGTCCGTAATATTTCTGTGCAAGCTTATTGATGATTTCATTTGCACCATCCGGATTTTTCTTGTACAGGTAGTCGGATATTTCAACCAACGAGTTGGTTGTACCTGACATGGCAGACAATACGACAATGTTACGGTCGCCCGAGCAAATCAATTTTGCTACATCTTTCATTCTCTGTGCAGATCCCACAGAAGTACCGCCAAACTTTAAAATTTTCATTTTCTTTTCCTATAATTAAATTGTTTGTTCCTTGCTTCTTTTGCGTGTGCAAAGTTACATAAAAAATTATTCACCGACATCACCCAGGCGTGCATTCTCACATTTAACTATACGGGCCGGATAATTATGCACCAGCGTGTAGTTATGTGTAGTCATTATCACCGCCGTACCCTTCTCACAGATGTCGTGCAGAAGCTGTACGATCTGGCCGCTTGTTTCAGGGTCCAGATTACCGGTCGGCTCATCGGCTAATATCAGTTTAGGATCATTCAGGAGTGCTCTTGCTATGACGATACGTTGCTGCTCGCCGCCCGATAGTTCGTGCGGCATCTTGTACCCTTTGTTATGCATACCCACCTGGTGAAGCACATCGTCGATGCGCTCCTTTATCTCGCTCTTCTTCTTCCAGCCTGTCGCCCGCAATACGAACTCCAGGTTTTTGATTACCGAACGATCGGTTAGCAGCTGAAAATCCTGAAACACAATCCCGAGCTTACGGCGAAGATACGGGATATCTTTCCGTTTCATCTTACAGAGATTGTAATCCAACAGCCAGGCATCGCCTTGGCTGATGGGGATTTCGCAATACAAGGATTTCAACAGACTGCTCTTTCCGGAGCCTACTTTTCCAATGACGTATACAAACTCCCCGTTACTCCAAGT
>NZ_JAMOKS010000060.1:0-23664 GCF_023656785.1 Parabacteroides caecihominis | reverse complement strand
CAACCGATAAAACAAGTTTTACGGTGAACATATTAGACAATACTTGCCCTATTTTCCGTTAGAGGAAGTCTATACTTTGCCATGCTAAAATGCGTTTTTGAGAACACTTTACTGAACACCCTACCCTACAGGGTGCTCAGAAAGAGAAGGATTCAAGGGGACCCAGGGTTAGAACCCTGGGCTAGTTTGTTACAGGCTTACAGCCTGAAGGCACCGTCACTAATTGGCTCATCCTATAATTTGCAGATAGCTCAATTATTTCTAAATTTCCGGAAACCTCTGTTCCGCCGTCTCCATGCAATGGATGACATCTTCTTTGCTTCCGCTGAAAGGGCCGGATGCTTCGATCTTGATGGTGGACATGGCGGCGGCAAAACGGCCGGCTTCATCTATGGAAGCACCTTTGGCACGCTGATACAGGTAACCGGTCATATAAGTGTCGCCACAGCCGGTGGCATCAACCACTTCTCTGGGTTTGTAGGCCGGTATTTTATGGAATGTCTTTCCATCGTATATAACAGAGCCCAGGCTACCCAGAGTGATCAGTACTTCTTTTACTCCCCATTCATACATTTTCAATGCGGCATCGACAACATCGTCGTGGCCTGTGAGCACTTCCATTTCATGTTCGTTCGCTTTCAGGAAATGGATATATTTTAATGCTTCTTCCTTTTCTGTCCAGTCGACAGCGTAGACTTTTTTATCACGGACTTCGCGGAGATAACCCTGAGAGTCGGCGGATACAAGTCCTTTTCCTGCCATGTATTTCACGACATCCAGTGAGAAATCGTCAGCCAGGAGGCTTCCCAGATGAATGATCTTGGCCTGTATATCTTTCAGATAATCGACTGTGAACGGGTCTGCTTTCGCCAGAACCCGCTGCGTGCGGTTATCCTGGTTCTCTCCGTAGATGTTCTCGAAATAAACGGAATGTTTGCTGGGCATAACCGCCACATCGATTCCTTCCGACCGTAACTTATCAACCTCTTTCATCTCCGATTCGGCTAAAGCCGTGATCAACGAATAATCGATGTCGTTGAAATGTTTGATTGCATGGGAGAAGTAAAAAGCGGTTCCTCCCGCCATGTGTACTGTATTTTTAGGAGTCACAATTTTATCCAGTGTGATATGACCTATACAACAAAGATCGTGCATATTATTATATTGTTTATAAATGTACAAAAGTAGTCAAAAATGAGTATTGGTAGGAATGGTTCTTTATTTTTATTATTTTTGTCTACTGGCAATCATTAAAATTGTTATTATGAGTAAAGACCTGATTTACGAAAAGTTAATCAGCGCGATCAGAGAGAAAATGCCACATAAAGCGACCCTGACCAATGCTTTGGTTGATTTACTGTGTATAGAAAGAGAAGCTGTGTACCGCCGTATGAGGGGCGATGTGGCTTTTTCTTTTGCAGAGATAGCTGCAATCTGCAATAAGTTTGGGGTCTCGTTGGATAATCTGGTCGGAGGATGTGCGGCAAAGAGTCGTCCTTATCAGCTGAGTCTGGTGGAGTATGTAGAACCGATAGAGGATGATTTTAAAATGTGGGAAATGTATAACGAACGGTTGCGGGAAGCTGGCACCGATCCGTCTTCCTGCGGGGTGGAGTGTATGAATGTACTTCCTGCTACTTTCTTGCTTGATTACGATTATATAACCCGTTTTTATCTCTGTAAATGGTATAACCAGTACGGTCATTCGGATAAAGCGGTTCATTTCAGAGATATAGAACCTTCGGCGAAATTACTGGAAGTGCAGCGGGTTACCGCCGCAGAATCGAAGCATATCGGAAAAACTACTTACATCTGGGACCCTCTGATTTTCCAATATATCGTGAATGATATATTGTATTGTCGTAGTATTCAACTGATTGATACTGAAAATATCCGTCTTTTAAAACAGGATTTATTCCGTTTCCTGGATAATATGGAACTACTGGCAACCCATGGTATGTATAGCGAGACTGGTAATCCGGTTTCGTTCTATATCTCGAATATTAATTTTGATGCCAGTTACAGTTATCTGGATTCGCAAAATTACCGGATCAGCATTATTCGGGCATTTATTTTGAATACGGTTGTTTCGCAGGATGAAAAGGCGTATGAGATTGTCCGTAACTGGCTTCAGTCATTGCTGAAAGCCTCTACCATGATATCGGTCAGTGGTGAACAACAGCGTATTTTGTTTTTTGAGAAACAAAGAAGGATTATGGATAGCCTGTAATTTAAATTAATCCGTATCTTAGTTGCGTTCATTAAATTAAGATTATGGAAACACTGCTTGTCATACTGATCGTCGTTGTATGGATCAGCCTCTATTCGCACATAAGTAAGATGAATACTCATATGGATTCTCTGCGGAAAGATCTGTATAGTTTGCGAAAGTATATCGAGACTCAGTTGGAAGAACTCAGGAGACAGCAGGCGGTAACAACATCGTCCGATGAAAAGCAGGTTGAGGAGGTTGTTGGGAAAGTGGGCGAAGAGATCGCGGAAAGGCTGGTAGAGAAATCAGTGGAAAAAGCGGCGGAAGTGACTCCTGTTGTAGAAAAGCCGGTTGAAAGTAAACCTGAAGAGACCGTTCCGTCTGTCGGCATTGGAGATAAAAAGGTTGTCCCTAAACCGAAGATCAAGCCATTCGGACTTGTCGAAGAAAAGAAAAAAGTCAATTATGAGAAATATATCGGAGAGAATCTGTTTGGGAAGATCGGTATCCTGGTGCTGGTAGTCGGTATGGGGTTGTTTGTCAAATATGCGATCGACAAGAACTGGATCAATGAACTGTTTCGTACAGTACTCGGGTTTGTAGTTGGCGGAGGGTTACTGTTTTTATCCCAAAGGCTTAAAAATACATATCGTACGTTCAGCTCCCTGCTGGCAGGTGGCGCATTTGCTATCTTCTATGTAACGGTGGGGATAGCTTATCATTATTATGGATTGTTCAGTCAGACGGCTGCTTTTATCATATTGGTGGTACTGACGGTCTTTATGTCGCTTCTCTCTGTATTGTATGACCGGAGGGAGTTGGCGGTTATTGCGCTGATCGGTGGTTTTATTGCCCCTTTCCTGGTGAGTGACGGGATGGGGAATTATCTGGTGCTGTTCACTTATATGACGATTCTGAATATGGGAATGTTCGGATTGTCGTTGTATAAGAAGTGGGGCGAACTGCCGCTGATCTGTTTTGTGGCGACCTATGTGATCATGCTCGGTTATTCACTGGTGGCCGATCTGGATATTGCCCGGAGTACGCAATTGGTTCATATGTTGCTTTTCTCTACCTTATATTATCTGATTTTCCTGTTACCGGTTGTTTCGGTACTGCGTACGGATAACAGGAAGGTGAATCAGCCGTTGATGATCGTTGTGGTTTTGAATAATTTCTTTTTTCTTTATTTTGCGCTGTGGTATCTGAAAGATTTGCAACTTGCTTATAACCTGAAAGGGGCGGTTACTTTATTTATTGCACTGGTGAATGCCTGTATTGCTTTTGTGATACGCAGCAGGCAATCGGATGCCGGTTTCCTGTTTACGGCACTGATCGGGATGGCGCTGGCATTTGTCTCCATTACCATACCGATCCAGCTGGATGGAACGTTTATTACGTTGCTTTGGGCAACGGAGATGGTTGTTTTGCTATGGATATTTATAAAGTTCCGTTTTCCCGTTTATGAATACTTTACTATCATTCTTGTTTTTCTGACGATCATATCTTTCCTGATGGATATCGAAGATGTGCTGGTAGCTGGTATGACTGAATCTTTGCTGATGAACGGAACGTTTATGACCGGTCTTTTTGCCGGTCTGGCTTTTGGGGTATTTTCCTGGTTGATGGAACGTGAAAAAGAATTGTTCCGGCAGGCTGCGAATCTGAAATATATACCTTTCAGTGTGATCGCTTTGTTTGCCGGTTGCGGTATCGTATATCTGTCGTTTATTGTAGATTTTCATAGGAATATTATTTTTGAATCGTTGTCTGACTGTTCCAGTCTGGCTTTCAGCAGTTTGACATTGTTTTTAGTGCTGGCCGGTATGAGAAAGCGGTTTCCGATAGAACGTTGTGCGACTGTTTATGCTATATTGGCGGGACTTTCCGCAGGTTTCTTTCTTTGGTTGTCTGCAAAGGCGAATGGTTCGGGTTATACTTCTTTGTATTTGTTACAATGGGGTGTGTTGGTGGTTTTGATCGCTCATCTGTCTTTGTTTGCCAAATGGTATTACGCTTCATTTGATTTCAGACGGAAGAGTTCGGACAAGATGACTTCGTTTATTGCGGTTATCTCAACGGTCCTGTTGGCGGTAGCGGTTAATAATATGTTATATCTGACCGGTTTGCAGAATGAATCGAGTGCGGCACTGTCCATTTCTTTAAGCATTGCCGGATTTATCCTGATGGCGTTGGGGATGCGTTTACATCTGAAAATATTGCGTATGATCAGTCTGGTTGTTTTCGGTCTTGTCCTCTTGAAGCTGGTCATTGTCGATCTGTGGTTACTGCCGACGGTTGGTAAGATCATTGTATTTATCATGCTGGGAGTCATCCTGCTCGTATTGTCTTTCCTGTATCAGAAACTGAAGAAGGTATTGTTTATGGATAATCAGGAGGAAGGAACTACTTGATCATATTGGCTGCCGATAATTATGGACAGGCTTGTCGACAATTATGAGCAAACTTGTCGATAATTGTGAGCAGGCCTGCCGACAATTGTCGGCAAGCGAACAGGACAGAAAGTTATTATAGAACTTCTATTGTCTTTTCCAATGCCATCCCGTGTGAACCTTTGATCAGGATATGGTATCCTTTTAACGGGTTGGCTTTTAATGCGTCGATCAATTCCTCTGTTGTGGCATAGGTGGCAAAGTCTTTGCCTGCTTTTTGGAAATGTTCTCCGCAAAGGAATACTTTATCGAATTTTCCGGCTTTGATTTCTTCTATCGCTTCGGCATGCAATTCGTCGCTAGCCGGCCCCAGTTCACGCATGTCACCCAAAATGACGGCTTTAGGGAATACCGGCATGGCTGTAAAGTTCTCTAACGCAACTTTCATGCTGCTGGGGTTTGCGTTGTAAGCATCGATCAGCAAGGTGTTGCTTGCTGTTTCTTTTAGCTGCGACCGGTTGTTTGTCGGCTCGTAAGCGGCAATGGCACGGCTGATGCGTTCTGCCGGAATTTTAAAGTAACGACCTATGGCGACGGCGGCAAGTACATTATCCAGATTATATGCCCCGATCAGGTGTGTATCTACAGTATGAATTTTTCCCTGTTGTTTCCAATCGAAAGTGAGGAACGGGTTACAGCTGATCACATGACCTGAAGCGAACGAAGTATCGTCTGCCCCGTAAGTGATTTGTTCGATCCCTTTAGCTATCCCCTGCAGGTCTTTATTTTCTTTCTTTATAAATATCTTTCCCTTTGTGCGGCGGATATAGTCGTACAATTCCCCTTTTGTTTTTACGACACCTTCAAAGGAACCGAAACCTTCCAGATGGGCGCGTCCGACGTTAGTAATGATACCGTAGTTCGGCAAAACGATCTCCGCCAGCTCCTTGATGTCTCCCGGATGACTGGCGCCCATTTCGATAACAGCCATCTCATGATCGTGTGTTAGTCGAAGCAAGGTCAGGGGGACACCGATATGATTGTTCAGGTTGCCTTCGGTATAAAGCAGGTTGAACTTGGTGGATAATACGGCCGCCAGTAATTCTTTGGTGGTTGTTTTCCCATTTGTCCCGGTAATACCGATAATGGGAATACCTAATGCTTTACGATGGCGGTGTGCCAATTGCTGTAAGGCCGTCAATACATTGTCGACCAGGATGGTACGTTCGCCTGTGACATAGTCCGGATTATCGATCACGGCATAAGAGCAACCTGTAGCCAGTGCCTTTTCTGCATATTGGTTTCCGTCAAATTTTTCCCCTTTCAGGGCGAAAAAGATGGAACCACGCGGACAATTGCGACTGTCTGTCGTTATTTTCGGATGGTGTATAAATAATTCATACAGTTCTGAAATACTCATAGCTTTCTTTCGTTTGCTGATTATTGGAGAGCAAAAGTAGTAATTAAATGAAGAATGAGGAATGAAGAGGGAAGATTTAAGTGAGAATCGTGTATCTTTGCTGGAAATATAAAATTGGAATGTCAGATAAAACGCTCAATATTAAGGGAACACTCATGTCGCTCTCTACTCCGGTAGTGATGGGGATTCTGAATGTTACCCCTGATTCTTTTTATGCCGGAAGCCGTAAACAAACGGAAGCAGATATTGAAGAACGCATACAGGCTATATTGTCGGAAGGCGGTCAGATCATTGATATCGGCGGATATTCGTCCCGTCCCGATGCAGAGGAGGTTTCGCCGGAAGAAGAGATGGAACGGCTGGCTTTTGCTTTAAAGATATTGAACGCACATTATCCGGAGGCTGTCGTATCGGTCGATACATTTCGTGCTGATGTGGCCCGTAAATGTGTGGAGGATTATGGTGTTGCCATCATAAACGATATATCGGGCGGCGAATTGGACCCGGCTATGTTCGGTACTGTTGCCGGGCTGAATGTCCCTTATATTATGATGCATATGCGCGGAACTCCCCAGACAATGCAGCAGCATACCGGTTATATGGATATGATGGAAGAGATCATGCTGTATTTCGCATCGAAAGTACGTGAACTTCGTTTGCTGGGGGTAAACGATATTATCCTTGACCCGGGGTTCGGTTTCAGTAAAACGGTCGATCAGAATTACCTTTTGATGAATCGTTTACAGGAGTTCGGCGTGTTCGATCTTCCCCTTTTAGTCGGTATATCCCGCAAAAGTATGATCTACCGTTTCCTGGGAGGAACACCTGCCGATAGCCTGAACGGAACTACGGTGCTGAATACGCTGGCACTGATAAACGGAGCCGATATTCTTCGCGTTCATGATGTGAAAGCTGCTGTAGAAGCGGTTAAAATAATAACCAAATTGAAAGTCGAAGATCACGTTCATCCGTAATTTTCAATTCTCAATTTTCAATTTTCAATTAAATTATGTGGATGCATTTCGGAATAAAAGACCTGATCGATGTACTGCTGGTAGCCTTCTTCCTTTATCAGACATACAAACTGATGAAAAGTTCGGGCACGCTGGCTATCTTTAGCGGGGTCGTTTCGTTTATTGTTGTATGGATCCTGGTTTCGCAGGTGTTGGAAATGCGTTTGATGGGCGCCATACTGGATAAGTTTATCAGTGTCGGTTTTGTCGTGCTGGTTATATTGTTTCAGGATGAAATCAGGCGCTTCCTGCTGGCCCTCGGTTCGCACCGCGGCTGGAAGTTTCTGGGGAAACTGTTTTCAAAAAGAGGAGCGGATAAGGAGAGTGAAGGTAAGTTTGTCGCTCCGGTGGTTCTGGCCTGTATGAATATGGCGCGTAAAAAGACCGGTGCCCTGATCGTTATCCAACAGGATGTGGACCTGTCGGTTTATGAACATACCGGCGAAATGTTCAATGCTGATGTGAATGCCCGTCTGATAGAAAATATCTTCTTCAAAAACAGTCCTTTGCATGATGGTGCCATGATCATAGCGGACGGAAGGATCAAGGCTGCCGGCTGTATCCTGCCGGTTGCGCAGAACGCCAATCTGCCGAAAGACCTGGGTTTGCGCCACCGTTCGGCACTGGGAATGTCGCTGGATACGGATGCTTTGATTATTATCGTATCGGAAGAACGCGGCAAGATATCTGTGGCTCATAACGGCAAGTTGGCAATCAATATCTCAGCCGAAGAACTCCAGCAAATCCTTTCAGGAGAGCGTGAAGTAGTGAATTACTGTTAAATGTTCTGAAAGTGGCAGGTCGGGATGCAATTCTTTTGCACTTTTTGCAAACTCTATGTTGCATTTTGTCTACTTTTGTATCCGCAAACAGTAGCAATTACTAAATTCTATAAAAATATCTTCCGCTATGGATTTAATGCAAGAGATTATTGCACGCGCTAAAGCTGACAAGCAGCGCATTGTTCTTCCCGAAGGAACAGAAGAAAGAACATTAAAAGCCGCCGACCGTTTATTGGCCGATGGAGTTGCTGACATCATTTTGATCGGAAATCCTGCCGAGATTTCTTCTCTGGCAGCAAACTACGGTCTGAACCACATCGGACAGGCTACTATTGTTGACCCCAAAAATCATGAAAAGAAAGCCGCTTACGCCGATCTGCTTTTCCAATTGCGCCAGAAAAAAGGCATGACTCCTGAAAAGGCAGCCGTTATGGTAGAAGATCCTTTGTTCCTTGCCTGCCTGATGATCAAGGCCGGTGATGCCGACGGTGAAATTGCCGGTGCGCAGAATACGACAGGCAATGTGCTTCGTCCTGCTTTGCAAATCATCAAGACTGCTCCGGGCATGAGTTGCGTATCAGGTGCATTCCTTATGTTTACAAAGAAACCGGAATACGGTAAAGAAGGTCTTTTGGTTTTTGCCGACTGTGCCGTAATGCCGAATCCTACTGCTCCGGAACTGGCAAGTATCGCTGTAGCAACAGCTGCAACAGCCCGCGATATCGTTGGTGTTGAACCGCGTGTGGCAATGTTGAGCTTCTCGACAAAAGGCAGTGCTTCTCACGAAATGGTAGACAAAGTAGTTGAGGCTACCCGTCTGGCAAAAGAAATGGCTCCGGAACTGAAGATCGACGGCGAATTGCAGTCGGATGCAGCTTTGGTAGAATCGGTTGCTTCATTGAAGGCTCCGGGCAGCGAAGTGGCAGGAAAGGCTAACGTACTGGTATTCCCGACACTGGAAGTAGGTAATATTGCTTATAAACTGGTTCAGCGTCTGGGTGACGCAGAAGCTGTAGGCCCGATCCTTCAGGGTATGGCTGCTCCTGTTAACGACCTGTCACGTGGTTGTTCAGTAGATGATATTTATAAAATGGTTGCTATCGCCAGCAATCAGTCTATCGGCTTAAAAGCTGCTAAAAAATAAAAAGACACAACAAGAAAGATATGAAGATATTAGTATTAAATTGCGGAAGCTCGTCTGTTAAGTACAAACTGTTCAATATGGACACACACGAAGTACTGGCACAGGGCGGCGTAGAGAAACTGGGTTTGCCGGGTTCTTTCCTGAAATTCACTCAGCCGGATGGTAAGAAAGTGATTCTGGACAAGGAGTTACCTGAACACAACGCAGCTATTGAGTTCATCCTGAGCGTTCTGACAGATGAAAAATACGGCTGTATCAAGTCGTATAACGAGATTGATGCTGTAGGTCATCGTGTGGTACACGGTGGTGAAGCATTCAGCGGAAGTGTGGAAATTACTCCGGAAGTGATCGGTAAAATGGTTGAGTGCATTGACCTGGCACCGCTTCATAACCCGCCAAACCTGAAAGGTATCCGTGCCATGAGCGCATTGATCCCGGGAATCCGTCAGGTGGGTGTGTTCGACACTGCTTTCCATCAGACAATGCCGGATTATGCTTATATGTACGGTCTGCCTTATTCTCTGTATAAGAAATATAGTATCCGTCGTTATGGCTTCCACGGAACCAGTCATCGTTATGTATCAAAACGTGCTTGCGATATCCTGGGTGTTCCTTACGAAGAACAGCGTATCATTACGGCTCACGTAGGTAACGGTGGTTCTATCGCTGCTGTTAAAAACGGTAAGAGTATAGATACTTCTATGGGACTGACTCCGGTAGAAGGTTTGCTGATGGGAACCCGTTGTGGTGATGTGGATGCCGGTGCACTTACATTCATCATGGATAAGGAAAAGCTGGATGCGAAAGGTTTGTCCGACCTGATCAACAAACAGAGCGGTGTGCAGGGACTTTCCGGTATCTCTTCCGATATGCGTGAGATCGAGGCTGCTGTTGCCGAAGGCGATAAGCGTGCTATCCTGGCTTTGAACATCTATAACTACCGTATCAAGAAATATATCGGAGCTTATGCTGCTGCTATGGGCGGTTGCGATATTCTGGTATGGACTGGCGGCGTAGGTGAAAACCAGTGGGCTACTCGTCGTGCGGTATGTGAAAACATGGAATTCATGGGCATGAAGATCGACGTTGAAAAGAACGACGGTATGCGTGGTGAAGAAATGGTGATCAGCACTCCGGACAGTAAGGTGACAATTATCGTTGTGCCGACTGACGAAGAGTATATGATTGCTTCCGATACAATGGATATATTAGGTAAATAAATATTGGTAATTGATAAAGACCGAGGAAGGGTGTAAAAGCTTTTCTCCGGTCTTTTCATTAAAGACTACTATTATGCAGAAAATTATCTCTTTTTTGTTTTCTCTTTTCAGAAACAAAAAGTTTCTGGCTTTGTTGATTTTGTTCGGCATAGTAGTAAAATTATGTATGCTTCCTTTTTACCCTCAACCGGGGGATTATACTTTTTTCCTTCTGCCGTGGGTGGAATTTATCAAGTCGAACGGTTATTTTGAGGCTTTCCGTTATCCGTTTGCTAATTACACACCGGCTTATCTGTATTTTTTATTACTGATAGCCAAGCTTGGGGTAGCTCCTTTGATGGGGATTAAACTATTGTCTATTTTCTTTGAATATGTGGCAGCCTGGTTTGTGGGGGCGATTGCTTATCAGAAATATAAGGAAAATTGGGTGAGATGGTGTGCGTTTGCCGTGGTGCCGCTTCTTCCGACAGTCCTGATTAATAGTTCTTACTGGGCTCAATGCGACTCTATTTATGTCTCTTTCCTGTTGGGGAGTATTTATTTTGTGATGAAGAAGCGCTCGCTTCTTTCCGTTTTGTTTCTGGGGATTTCTTTTTCCTTTAAATTACAGGCTGTACTTCTCTTTCCTTTTTTCTTTGTTTTGTTACTGAGGAACAGGATTAAATGGTATTATTTTTTGTTGATTCCTGCTGTTTATCTGGTATCGGTTCTTCCTTCTTATATAGCCGGTCGGCCGTTGATGGATTTGTTGTCTGTGTTTATAAAACAGTCATCGCATTATGAGGAACTTTCTTTACAGTTTCCCAATATTTATATGTGGATCAGCAATGATTACTACGAACCGGTAAAATGGATAGGAATACTGTTTACTTTTTTGTTCGCGTTAATAGGGGGTGGATATCTGGCCTGGAAACGTCCGGTTAATTTGACGAACGAGTATTTGATTCGGTTGGCATTGCTTTCGGCTGTGGTTTTTCCTTTTATTTTGCCTGGAATGCATGAACGATATATGTATGCGGGTGATTTGCTGGCCGTTGTTTATATGTTGTATTTCCCCCGGAAATTCTATTATGCAGTGGGGATCCCTATTGTCTCTTTCTTTTCTTATGCACTTTGTACTTCGCTCAACGAGACATTGATCTATTATCTGGGAGTACCGATGACTATTTTTTATTTCTTGGTAATCATTGGGTTGATACGCGATTTTATTTTATCAGGTAAGACCTCGGAAAAATAATCCTCTTGTTTTTGTCTATAATTAGAGAAAACTGTGTAACTTGCATCCGGTTAATAATAACTAATCCTCACAGCTTACAAAACACAGGATTAGTGTTTAGACTGCTCTGACACCGGTTGGGGCAGTTTTTTTAATTGAAAATTAGGAATTGAAAATTGAAAATTAGGGAGATTTTCGTATTAATTTTCAATTAACTCAAACTGTTCAAGGAACAGGTTCTCCCCGTCCCATACGATATAAGAAAAGAGTGTCATCCAGTCGCCGGCGATCAGCAAGCGGGAGGTACGCGAAAGCATCAGGTCGAGCATGATGTGGCGGTGGCCGAAGATAAAGAAATTAATATCCGGATGCGTTTTCAGATAGTCTTTGGCGAAAAGGACGAGATATTCTGATGCTTCACCTTTATATTTTAATGCATCTTCTTTTTCCAGGCCGCTTTTACGACTGTTCAGTGACCAGCCTAGGGCAAAACCGAAAGTCCAGCGAGGATGAATGCCGGCATAAAGCCACTGGCAGAATTTGTTACGGAAAAGGGCACGGATAAAGCGGAAGGCTTTGCTGCGGTAGTCCACCTCGTCGCCATGGCCGAGAAAGAAACGCTTGCCCAGCAGATCGGTCGTCAATACGTCCCGATGGATCACTGCACCGATTTCATTGGGCAGGTAATCGAACATCCATATGTCGTGGTTGCCGATAAAAATATGGATTTCGATGCCGCTGTCCGATAATTCGGCCAGCTTACCGAGGAAACGGGTAAATCCTTTGGGTACTACATATTTATATTCGTACCAGTAGTCGAACATATCTCCCAGAAAATAGATTGCCATAGCTTCGTCTTTGATGCTGTCGAGCCAACGCACCAACTTTTTCTCAACGGCCAGCGGGTCTTTATGAAAACGGGCGCCCAGATGGGCGTCCGAGGCAAAATATATTTTCTTCCGGGATGTATTCATAGGAAACCTAGTTCAAGTTTCGCTTCTTCCGACATCATATCCTTATCCCATTCCGGTTCGAATACGAGGTTGACTTCCACGTTGTTCACACCATCTACCGATTCCACTTTCATGCGGACATCTTCCAGAATAAAATCGGCGGCCGGGCAATTCGGAGCCGTCAGGGTCATATCTATGCGGACGTTCTTTTCGTCGTCTATATCTACTTTGTAAATCAGGCCGAGATCGAATACGTTGACCGGTATTTCCGGATCATATACCGTTTTCAGCATGGCGACAATCGCTTCTTCTGTTTGGAGGAATTCGTTGTTCATCTTCTTTTAATTTGAATGCAAACTTACTAAATAATTGAGAATTGAAAATTGAAAATTGAAAATTTATAAGAAAACACTCTGTAAGTCCTTCTTGTTCACCCTTCTCATATCAAACACTAATTTTCAATTTTTAATTCTTAATTTTCAATTCCTCAAAGTCTTCCTTCGTCTGCATAACTGAAGTAGCTGCCGTCGGCAAGGATGATATGGTCTAATAAGTTTATTTCAAGTAATTCGGCGGCCTTATGCAGGCGTTTGGTCAGGGAGTCATCCTGCGAACTCGGGTGAGTGTTTCCCGAAGGATGATTATGGCAGAGAATAATACCGGCGGCCAGTGCGTTGATAGCCGTTTTCAGTATGATGCGCAGGTCGGCGGAGGTTTCGGCCGTTCCTCCCTGGCTGATCCGGGTTTTGCCGATCACTTTTCCGGCCCGGTTTGTCAGGGCAATCCATAATTCTTCGTGAGGTAAATCGCAGAGCAAGGGGTGAAACAAAGAGTAGGCGTCGTGGCTGCTTCGGATCGACTGGCGCAGGACAGGATCGGACAGGTTGCGGCGTTTGCCGAGCTCGAGTGCAGCACATATTGTGATCGCTTTCGCTTCACCGATACCTTTGAATCCGGAGATCAGTTCCCGGATTGTCAGTTTAGCCAATGCATTCAGATTATTGTCTGCCGTGTTGAGGATACGCTGCGATAGCTGTACGGCAGTTTCATTGCTGTTACCCGAACTGATGAGGATGGCTAAAAGTTCGGCATCACTGAGAGAGGCGACACCTTTGAGTAACATTTTTTCGCGCGGGCGGTCTTCTGCTGCCCATTCTTTTATTTTCATAGCGATATGTTTTGGATAAGAAAAAATAGAAGGGCAGTCCATAAACCGCCCTTACAATATATAAATATTATTCACGGATACGTCCTACGTAAGAACCGTCTGTTGTGTTGATTTCGATGATTTCGCCTTCATTGATGAATAACGGAACACGAACTTCTGCACCTGATTCCACGGTAGCCGGTTTCAATGTGTTTGTAGCGGTATCGCCTTTTACACCCGGTTCTGTATAAGTTACTTTCAACTGTACTTTGGTAGGCATGTCAGCAAAAAGAACAGTATCTGTAGATGCATCGGAAACAACTTCCACAATCTGACCTTCGATCATGAAATCTACTCCGTTAATCAAGTCTTTGTCGATGATTACGTCATCGAATGTTTCCTGGTTCATGAAGTGGTAATGTTCGCCTTCTGCATAAGTATATTGGTAAGGACGACGTTCTACACGTACATCTTCCAGTTTTTCACCGATATTGAAGCGGCGTTCGATCTGGCCTCCTTTTACTACATCCTTCAATGTAGTACGCATAATTGTGTTACCTTTTCCCGGTTTTACGTGGAGGAAGTCAACACAGAAATAGAGTTTACCGTCCAAACGTATACAAGTCCCTTTTTTAATGTCTTGTGAATTAATCATATGAATGTTTTTATTTATAATGTTTTTTTGAATTGTCTTCGGTCATTTTCGGGTACAAAAGTAGTGTTTTCCTCTTAAAGTACCAATATATGCCTATGTTTTTATTCAGAAATAGGTTGCAAATCAGTCTGATATGATTTCAGAAGGCACAGAAGAAGGTATTATCCTAAAACAGGGAAATGATAAAACTGATTACCGGAACCAGAATGGCGGTCATAATTCCCATCAGGCCGATAGCCAGTCCGCTCAGTGCTCCTTCGACAGCTCCGATCTGTATGGCAACGGAAGTTCCCAGTCCATGTGATGATGCGCCCAATGCCAGCCCTTTGGCGATCCGGCTTTCAATACCTAATACTTTCATCACGAACGGGCCGACAATACTGCCGAATATACCTACTGCTACAACGATAACGGCTGTTAGCGAAGGCATTCCTCCGGCCTTTTCGGCAATACCCATAGCGATAGGAGTCGTTACGGATTTCGGTTGGAGGGTGGCGATCAATGCCTGGTCGGCTCCCATCAGGTCGCCGATCACGATCACGCTCACGATGCCGATAATGGCTCCGACGAATACGGAGGTGAGGATAGAGATCACATTTCCCTTCAGGTATTGCATCTGTTCGTATAAGACAAATCCCAATGCGACAACCGATGGCCCCAGCAAGAAATGGATCAGATGGCTTCCCCGCTGAAAAGACTCATATTCGATTCCCATCATTTTCAGTACGGCAATAATAACGAGGATGGATGTCAACAGCGGGTGCAGCAGGCTGATACGGGTTTTCTTATACAAAGCCAATGCCGCCATATAAGTACCGATCACCAGTGTGAGTGAAAATACTTCCGATTGCGCGAGGTTATTCATTGCTTCCGACCTCCTTGCCGAGTTTTTGCTGGATAAGTGCGACACTCGCTATTACCAGGATCGTACTGACCACGGATGCAGTAAGAATAACTGCCCAATATTGTGATATGACTCCCAGCGACGTCATAAGCCCGACGCCTGCGGGAAGGAAGAACAGTCCCATGTTTTCAGTGAGGATCGTGGATAGTTTTTTTACGTTGGCAGGCTTTACCAGCTTAAAGACCAATGCCAGGAATAACAATATCATACCGATCACGCTTCCCGGAATGAAACCGTCGATAAAGGAGCTGATAAACTCTCCGGTAAAATAGAAGAACAGAATGTAAAATGCTTGTTTTAGCATATCTCTTTGCTGTTTAAATAGACACTGCAAAGATAACAGCTTTGTAGGAAATATGTTCTACAACATAGTAATTTAACATAAATACTTGTTGAATGAGGCTGCTAGGTACTTTAACGTGGTTGTGTTATAACTTGATGTATTTGTTCTATACTATAGTCTTTTTTCTGAATGAAAATCCCCCGCTTATTCCCTCCTAAAACAGGCTAAATCCTATCTTTTAACAATTCTCGGCAAAAAGCTGAAAAAGTAGATCTTGAAACACAGTCTATTATGAAACGCGCGTGGGTACATATTTATATGTATAATGGTAATAAAAAATAGCTTATGATCTGTTGAATAATAAAGGATGTGGTGTAAAATGAGAATGACTAATTTTAAGGTTCCTTTTTTCTCGCCAGCAAAGTTACTATATTCTTTTAATCCTCCAATCTTTTTCAAAATATTTTTTCCTTTCCTATATCCTTTCTTATCAACAGAATAGCAAAACTAGTACGAAAATCATCCTTTTGACCACAAAGACAAAATGGGCAAGAAATAATGACTAGAAAAAAGGAACGTTTTCTCTAGTCATCTGCTCTTAGAGGCGTTCCTGATCTGAGGTTAAAAGACTTTTTAAATAACACTATTATTAATATTAAACGAAAGATTATGAACAAAAAGTTTTCTACTTTGATGACGGGAGCGTTATTGGTAGGATCAATTACTGTCGCAAGTGCTCAGCATGCGAACAAGAGTGATTGGGAAGTACCGTTTCGCACTCAAGATGTAACTGCAGCAAGATTGGATCAGATTGCTGTTACTAAAATCAATAAATTTGATTCAAACAAGTACTACCAATTGGTGGTAAATGAAAATGCAGAGACTGATGCAGATGGCGAAAATGCGTATATCAGAACTCCGAAGGTTCTTGTGCAGACTAGAGATTATACAACCGGTAAATTGTATTTAAAGGTAGTAGACATCAATGAAACAAATGAGTTAGGTGCAAAATTAACCTCTTCATTGTGGAAAATCGATGTGCAGGAAGATGCTTCTAACGGTGTTAACTTCAGATTCATCAATAAAGAAACAGGCTATCCTCTGACATTTGATCATGAGAATGCTGTTGCAGGTGGAACTCTTACTGCTGATTCAAAGATCTCAGGTGCTGTAGAGAAAACATTAGTAGACGGTTGTATCGACAGATGGACTTGGTATAATATCGCAGAAAAAACAACTGGTACATTTGATGCACAGAAATTATGGGCTTTTGTACATGATACGAATTCTAAAAAAGTAATTGCTTTAGCTCAGAATGCATCTGGTGACGTTGTTGCTGTTGAATATTCAGATGCAGATGCTGGTGTAAACATGGCAGACCAGAATGTAATTGCTTTGACACCGGTTGTAGCTGGTGCTAAAGTGCTTTCTGCTAATGACATCAATAGCATGATCGATGCTGATGGATCTTGGGAATATGGTAATAGTGTTGCCGGAGATAATTGGAATAAGGCAATCTTTGATGTATTCAAATCAGGTACGACAAATGAAGTGGAACTTGCTGCTACTTATGATTATTTCGTAAGAGAAAAAGGATATGTTGCAGAAGAACACGATTATTCCGGACTGGAAGGAAATGTTAGCATCTCCGACTATGCAGGATTCAATATTGCATTAAGAGTAAAGAAGGCTTCAACTACTGAACCTGATTCCGTATTGATGGTTTCTACAGAAGCTTATGAAGCAGACATGTTGAATCCGGAAAAGAGCCCCAACCTGAAATTGGTGAATGCTCCGGCTCCTGATTATACAAAACTGACTGCATATAATGCACGTTCTATCTTTAAGTTCACTTATTTCCCGACTCAGGACAGCTTGGTTATCGAACCGTGGAATGCTTCTTCTATGTCTGTAGCTGAATACCAGGCAGGTACTGCATGGACTGCAACATCATTGGCAAGTGCTACAACTAAGCAGTTCTATAACTCTGTAAACGAAGGTAAAGCCCGTGGTACAGGTGCTATGACTGCTGCAGATAATACAGGTGTAAAGAAAGCCGAAAACGAACCGGTTGCAATCACAATCGCTTATTTGTCTGACGGTTCTGTCGTTCCTACAGTAGGTCGTGCCCGTACTTATCAGGGAGGTGCATTTGCTAGTGCAGGTCTGGCTATTAATTCAAAAGGAAATGGTAAGGCTTATGTAACTAATAAGCAGGCTGATATGCTGATCCGTATCGGTTTCGATCACGATTATTCTTATTTGGCTCGTGCTACAAAGGATAAGAAAGAGGGAGTTGATTATTACTTTGTTCGTTTGTCTACAACAAAAGCTGCCAGCCAGGGTGAAAAGAGAGTAGACGGTTCATATATCGTTTCTGATTTTGCCGGACATATGTATTATGATGTAAAAGAAAACGAACAGGACTTCAATCATATGCCTGCAACTCAGTGGGTGGTTAAACAACTGGGATGTGATAACAGAACTGCTCCTCAGGACAATGAAACTCCGCGCGTAAGAATTACTAACCGCGAATTTGCTAATGTAGCATTCGAAGGTCAGCTTTATAATGTGAAAGATGCTGAAGGTAAAGTTGTTGCCGGTAAATATTACTTTATCGATCACACAAAAGATGCTAATGTAAATTATCTGGAAGGTCTGAGCCAGCATGGTGCAGCTTATAACTTCCTGAACTGTGGCGATACAATCTATTTCGATGACGTGAAAGATGCTACAAGAGGTTATCTGGACCTGAGCGGCAAACAAGTTACCGATACAACTTACGTATTCAACCTGATCGATGGTTTGAACAATGAAATGTTCCTGACAGCAGATGTAAATGACACATTGACAATTGCTAAAGAACAATTGGAATTCCAGTTGGATAACGCAACATCTGTTACGGCAAACGGTTGGACGAAGACTATCTACAGATTGAAGATTAAAGATGCTAACCAGATCGATAACGATTACAAGTATATCGCATTGGATCAGAATCATAAGTTTGTAGCTAAATACGAAGAAGATATTACAAGCGATCCTTCTTTGACAATGGCTTGGTTTGCATTCAAAGAAGATGCACATGCAAATGGCGCTCATTATTATGCAATGATCCTTACAAATGCAAAAGGTGAAGCTCTGCAGGTATTGCGTCGTCAACCGATCAGCAATGAAATGAAAGTGGATGATCTGTGTACATCAATGGGTACAACAACTACTACAATCTTCGATATCAAACCGGTTAAGAGTCATATCTATGTACAGTTGGCAGAGAATCGGGTTTATGTTCCTGTTAATATCCAGAAAGAACCGTATCAGGCATTCTTGTATGAAGATGCTGGTTCTGTTTACTCGGCAGGTAAAGGTATGAATTTCGTAGGTGTTCAGCCGAAGAATGTAACTCCGGAAGCTCCGTCTGTATATATCGACCTTGCAAAGAAAGATGATTACAGACCGTTGTATATGTTTGTTGTTGATCCGGATAGCGTACCTGCTTACACATTCTGTAAAGACGGTAATATCGAAGCTCCTCACGGATTGAATCCTTCTTGCGGACACGAAGAATCTTATGATGGTTACCTGGCTGGTCGTTTCATGATCAACTTGCAGGATTCAGTAGACCTGTATGAAAACATCAATAAGCTCCAGAATGCCAGCATCTTCAAACATAACAACAAAACTCGTTTGGCATTTGTAGAAGCAATCCATAAAGGAGATAAGTTGTATATCCTGAAATCTGACTATACATTAGGTTTGAAAGCATGGGAAAAGAAAGGCAGCAAGACTGTTATCGCTATCGAACAGGATGGTCACAAATATATCAATCCGAAATATTTCAAGGATAACGAAGCATTCCTGGCTGTAATTGATGTAACTAAGGCTGACGATGCTAACAAAGCTGCATTTGCTTTGAGAAGAGTAGACTTTAAAAACGAAGTTGAAGGTTCTGAAGATGTAGATGTTAAAGATGTTCAGTTCTATATCGAAACAGCTGCAACAGGTTATGGTGCATTCAAGGGTGAAACAGCTGCTTGGTTGAAAGAAGAAGACGGTGTTGCCGTATTAGCTCAGAAAGCAAACAAGAACGGTAATCATGAAGGTTCTGATGATGCAATCAACGAAGGTATCAACCAGGCTACTCCGTTCACATTTGACTTTGAAAATGCTACAACTCCGACAGAGAACGAAACTATCGGCACTTCTGCAATCAGCGTAGTAGCAACTGACGGTGCTGTAATCGTTAAGGGTGCACAGGGCAAGAAAGTTGTTATCAACAACGTACTTGGTCAGGCAGTAGCTAATACAGTGATCACTTCAAGCGAAGCTACTATCTCTGTTCCTGCAGGTGTAGTATTTGTAGCTGTAGAAGGCGAAGCTGCTGTTAAAGCAATCGTAAAATAAGAAACTATTTATAATCAATAGATTTTGACTGCGTGTCTTGTCTTCGGGCAATGATAATTACCCCGTGAGGGCGAACAAGTGGTCAGTATTAATACTAAAGTAATGAAATAAAGTTCTTCTGTTCGATCTCTGTGAAGAGCGAAGGCAGACAAAAACAAGCCCCGGGGGATTTCCTCCGGGGCTTCGTTGTTAGAAATAATTGAACTATCCCGTTCCCGTGCTTGACACGGGATCGCAAAGGGACAGACCGTATCGACTTTCAACGAGGCTCGCCTCGTGCCGCAGGCTCTCTTTTGCCGTTGGTTTCAACCAACGGTTTTAAATACAAGAGGCAAAGCCTCTTCTTCTGTGGGATTTATCCCCTTTCATAATATAATATCCGGAAAGGGGTTGAAACCCACAGAGGAATCCGGTAAAACCGAAAGATTATCTATCCGTCAGTTGAAACTGACGGCAAAAGAGAGCCTGCGGCATGGGGCTTTGCCCCATTAAAGAGACACAAATAGTTCAAATTTGATAAACTCTGAACCAACACCCAGTCAATCACTAATAATAAAAACAATCCAAATGAAAAAAAACTGGAAGCCGGCCTTCTGACAGAGGCGGCACAAGAATTGAGGCTCCGCTGCGAGCTGCTCGAAGGCGAACTTCGGGAAGTGAAAAAACAATGTAACAAACTGGCACACCTGCTGGAACATGCCGTTTGGGAAGAAGATATGATAGCGGAAGAACCTATCGTCTTCAACGGACTGACGGCCGATTTCGTGGAACTGATCGGCCCTTTGGTGATGAGCCGCAAATGGACGGTGAACGGACGGCACGATGTGCAACCCTTCCTCCGTTCGCTCGACTCGGTCTTTCATATACGCTATGATCCGGAGAAAGATTACCTGGCGTTGGGCAGACTGACGAATGTCGTACAGGAATATCTCGACAATCACCGGGATGACGATCTCCCCGGATAAGCGCTTGAATTTACAGGGCCCGTGTTTATCATAATAAAAGAGAAAATAACGGGCCCCTCTGTAAAGAATTGCCGATCTTGAAAGCAGTAATGAAAACCTCAATTTTAAACGAACTGTTATGATAAAAGTAACTGTGTTTGCCCGGTTTAAAACCTGTATGGGCGACGTCAACCTGATAGACGTCCTTTCTGATATCCGGAATGGCAAATATGCCACGTCTATTAACCGTATCCGTGCCTGTATGGACAAGGGTGATCTCGAAGCGGCCGATATGCTGAAAAAAGCATTGCCGGCTATAACAATTTCCGCGACCTATCGCGGGCAACGCCTTGTAGAATATATGACTGCCTACAATCCATTGATTATCCTCGATTTTGATGACTTGAAAAAAGAGGATTTACCCCACCTGCTCGCTCTGGTGCGTGAGGCTGTCTATACGGTGGCCTGCTGGATCAGTCCGCGCGGGCATGGCATCAAAGTCATTGTCTACCCGGTGGTCGGACTTGAACTGGTGCCTCAGAGTCATCCGGCTATCTACAAGCGGGTGAAAGACTGGTATCAACGCCTGCTGGGTACTAAAGCCGATACTTCGGGAAGCGATGCCGGGCGTCTCTGCATTGTTTCGTACGATCCGCAACTTTATCTCTCCCCCGGTTTCGAACCCTGGCTGAGAGGGGAGGGCACTTTGCCCGGCGATCTGCCGCCGATAGAAGCCGTTATCGGAAAAGATGTCATGCAGCTGATTTCTTCCGCCCGTAAACAGACTACTCGTAAGTTTACTTATGCCGAGGGCAACCGCAACAATTACGTCCATCTCTTTGCCGCCAACTGCAACCGTTTGGGAGTGGCCAAAGAAGAAGTTGTGAAGTATGCCTGTAAAACCTTTACCGACCTGCCGGCCGAAGAGTGCCTGCAAGCTGTCGATAGCGCTTATATGCATACGGAGGAACATGGTGCCGGGAAGACGGCGCTTCGCTCGCATCGTGGGGATAGTTTTGTCGTTCAGATACAGGAGTTTCTAAACAAAAGTTTCAAGCTTCGCCGCAATATCGTCCGGCGTATAGTGGAGTATCGGAGCCTGACGAAGCACGATGCTTATCAGCCTGTCACCGATTATTGGGAAAACTCTGTCTGGTGTGCCTTGCAGAAGGCGGATGTGTTTTGTCGTGTGTCTGACCTGCGTTCGGTGATCCATTCCGATTTCAGTCCTGAATACAATCCATTCCGGTCTTACTTCGAAAACCTGCCAGCCTGGGACGGGAAGACAGACGCTATCGGGCAGCTGGCCGGCACTGTCGACACCACCTGCCCTGAATATTGGGGGAAGTGCCTGAAGAAATGGCTGGTGGCCGTTGTGGCCTGTGCCATCAACGAGCAGAAGGCAAACCATACGGTCTTGTTGCTGAGCGGAGCGCAGGGATTGGGCAAGACTACCTGGTTGCGTAACCTGGTGCCTCCCGCATTTAGAAACTATGTCTATTCGGGCAATCTCGATCCTACGGCAAAAGACTCGTCGTTGCTGATGAGCGATTGTTTCCTGATCATCCTCGATGAGTTGTCGGGACAGAGCCGCGTGGAGTTGAACCAGTTGAAGGCGTTGATCACGAAAGACTCTATCCTTGAACGCCGCCCGTATGCCCGCAATGCGGAGACGTTCGTGCGCCGTGCTTCGTTTGCCGCCACGGTGAACGACAGCCAGATACTGACCGACCGTACCGGTTCGCGCCGTTTCCTTTGTTTTGAAACGCTCCGCATCGATTATACCTCCGGGATAGATCATACCGCCATTTATGCTCAGGCGCTGGCGCTTTATAAACAGGGGTTCCGTTATTGGTTTGCCGACCAGGATATTACGGAGATAAACGAGAACAACGAACCTTTCCAGCAATCGAGTCCCGAAGCGGAATTGCTTTTCACGTATTTTCGCAAACCGGTGCGTTTCGAGGTGTATATTTTACTCTCCACCAGCGAAATCATGTCTAAAATAGCGGAACGAACACGCTATTCCGTGACCACAATGAGCGTAAATCAACTGGGAAAAGTGTTAAAAGGTGCCGGTTTTGAGTCGCAAAAGAGACATGGGAAGCGTCTTTTTGCCGTCATTGAACTGACGAATGACCAGATAGAAGCCCGCCGTAAGGGATTCGGGTATGATCCGGTAGATGGAGAGGAACGGCCTGACGGAGAGGATGATAACGAAGCGGAACCTCCTGAGCCAACACTCCCGTTTTAAGGATCGGGGGCGGATGGGGGCGGCAAAAAGGCTTTTTGGGAAACTTCTGTATAGTGTGTTCCTTGTTCCTTCTACGATCTGATCGTAGAAGGAACAAGGAACATCTTATTATAAAGTTTTTAAAACCCTCTTTTTGCTGCCCCCATCCGCCCCCGGACAGATTGGCTGCCGCAGCTATTTTATTTTACTGCGGCAGCCACCGGAAATGGGTGCGGCAGCCGGTAAAAACAGCTGCGGCACTTATCTTTTTCTTCAAGGCTCTCCCAGATGCTCGACAATACATTCTACCTGGCGGGGCGTAAAGCTTCGTATGCCGGGACGGAAGCCCAGTTCAAGCAGTTTCGCTTTCAGTACGCCATGATAATTGATCCACCGCCAAAGTTGCATAATCGCTCCTCTGTGACTCATATGAGGGCTGTAAAGCTCGGCCAGCTCACCTACTCCGTAGGCTCGTATTTCGAAGGTTGTTTGTTTCATAATATGAATGGGTTTATTTCTCTAAGATACGAATAATCAATGTATGAATCAAGGTTTTTGTTTTGTTTTTTCGGAGGTTTTGCTGATTTTTTGTTTCAGAATTTATCAAATTTGAATGTAGCATCGTTGGTAGGGGCGGTTCGCGAACCACACGTGTCCACTAAAAAAAATTAAGATTTAACTGGGTGTCAATTTGGCACCCAGTATCTTTTGTCCCCATGAACAACTCACTAAACGGCTTTTTGT